>PYJC01000160.1 GCA_003635255.1 Candidatus Poribacteria bacterium
GTGAGAAATAGATGAGCGTGAGAGCGATTCTTATCGGTTTGGTACTCGTCATCGTACAGACGGCAATTACCCCCTATAACGATTACTATCTCCAAGGGACTGATATTTCTGGAAATCACTTTCCTCTGGGTGCTGTCTTTACGCTGATCTTTCTCACCTTGGTTATCAACCCTATTCTAAAAAAGGCATTGCCTCGGGCAACGCTAAGTCCGGCGGAATTGATGGTAATATGGGTGATGATGGGGGTCGCTTCAGCGATTCCATCGAAAGGGATGATCGGGTACTTACTCCCGTATTTGGCGGCACCCGTCTATTTTGCTACGCCTGAAAACGAATGGGCAGAAACACTGCACCCGCACTTCCCTGAATGGCTGATTGTATGGGATATGCACGCCGTTACGGATTTCTATGAAGGCGAGTCGTCTGTGCCTTGGGCACTCTGGATAAAGCCGCTTTTCGTCTGGACGGTTTTCATCCTCCTACTCTATTGCCTGATTATCTGCGTATCAATTGTCGTCCGGAAACAGTGGATCGAACGCGAAAGGTTCATATTCCCGCTCGTTACGATCCCCGTTGAGATGGTCCAGCAGGCATCAACGCATCGTCGGCTGGATGGGTTTTTCAGGAATCCACTGGTATGGGTCGGTTTTGCGATCGCCGCCGCGTTTCATCTGCTCAACGGATTGCATGAGTATGTTCCCGCATTACCGACCATTCCGAATCGGTACGACCTATATACCCCATTCACGGAACGTCCATGGATCGTGATGGGGTGGTGGCCCCAATTTCGGTTCTTCCTCTACTTCTCCGTTATCGGTATAACTTACTTTCTCGCTATGGAGGTGTCGTTTAGCTGCTGGTTTTTCTTCCTATTCTTCAAGTTACAGTACATCATCATCAACGCTTTTGCCATCCCTATCAGTCCGTGGATCTCTGCGAGAGGACAGACGATGGCTGCTTATGTCGTCCTGGTGCTTGCCTTCCTACTCAACAGTCGGACACATATAAAAGATCTGCTGCAGCGAACATTTCTGGACTCTGCTGCCTCCACAACGATCGACGATGCAAACGAAGCATTGCCCTATAGATGGGCAGTGCTGGGCGCAATTTTCAGTTTTCTACTACTCGCAGGTCTCTGTGTCTATGCCGGCATGTCGCTTTGGGTCGCTTGTAGCATTATCGTACTATTCTTGATTGCTTCTACTGCACTGACATGGATGGTCGTCAACGGCGGAATGTTACTGATTCAAGCACCGATGTATCCTGTGGAGTACTTCGAGATTATCGCTGGCTCAAGAATCATCAACGCGAACAGTTTGGCACTCTTAGGATTTCAACGGGTAATGATGCGCGACTGGGGTGGTATTTTGATGCCGAGCGTTCTACACGGGTTAAAAGCGGCAGATCCTGTTCGATTAAGTCGGAGAAGCATACTCGGTGCAATGGCACTTGCGATTGTTGTCGCTATCGGTGTCTCCTACGCTGCGTCGCTACCCTTAATTTATGAAAAAGGCGGCTTAAATCTCCAAAGAGGTCCCTTCATCGGATCGCCGAGATACTTCAATCACATGGTTGCCCTGATCCAGTATCCGAAAGACCCGAAACTCGGAGAAGCATACAGCATGGTTCTGGGAGCTGGCATCACCGGCTTCCTACTGATTATGCAGCGTCAATTTATGTGGTGGCAACTTCACCCAATTGGATATGTAATGGGCGCAGTCTACTCCTCCTATTTCCTCTGGTCTTGTATGTGTGTCGGCTGGTTTTTGAAGTATTTGGCACTCAAATCAGGCGGCATCGGATACTATCGCAGATTCCGTCCACTTTTTATGGGATTAATCATAGGTGAGTTTGGCATCGTAGGCTTCTGGATGGTCATAGGAATATTTACCGGGGTCAACTACCAAGGTGCATTACCCGGATAATTTTCGTTTTTTTTAAGAATTATGCACGTTACCCCCCAAAAATTGTGTCATTAATTTAAAAAGGGGGATGAAATTATGCAACGCAATAAGTTTTCTTTAAAAAATGTTCGCGGGACGTTGATCGCGGACCTTTCATATTCAACTGTGCATGTCTGTATTGTATTACTGGTTTTCGTGGTTCTTACAATTAACTGCGGTTCGCCAACTAAAGGACAGTACGACATCCTTGAAACGGCAGCTACTACTGCAAAAGCGATGCCAACGCAGTCAAAGGACACCGATAGTAGTTTGCCGAAAGCTGCTGCTGTCAATTTACGCGAGTTGCCTTACGTCAGGAATGGTTTTAAAGAGCCACCGTCCATTAGTAGAGGTGGACCTGACGATTTTTACGTGACAACGCGCGGCAAAGTGCAGCATGCCGCTATTGTCTCCAACTGTTCGTTTGATGTCCTGAAAGCATTTGTCGCGAAAGGATGGACACCGATTGTGATGGTTCAATGGCAAGGGCGGAAACCGGAGATTTTGCCACTGTCTCGTTACGATGACCGATCTCGAGAGGTATCTTTTCAGAACTTTGCTAATTTTGGTGAGCGGCGTGTAAGCTACAAAAATTTTGAAAGGGATTGGATGATTTCACGGAACAAATGTATTTTGATCACACCCCAGCAGCTTACAGAAACAAACGTTCGGAAAGTGTTAGGGAGATATCTACCCATAGGATCATTCCAAGCGATTCGGGTGAAAAGCCGTTAATACCAAATTGCGCTTTAATAGGACTTACGCAGCCCCTACTGCAGGGTTTTTGCTCGCAGCCCCTGCAGGCGGGGTTTAAAACCCCGCCAAATTGTGTCATACATCCGTTATCACGGAAAAATGCGTAAGTCCTGTTTAAAACGAATTTAGTCTTCTTCTCTGGAGAATTCCGATGGTCAAAAACGATGTTCAACTCATTCACAGAATTTTGGATGGCGACGACGGGGCATTTACCACCTTGGTACAAAAATACCAAAAAAGTGTTCATGCCCTCGCGTGGCGGAAGGTCGGTGATTTCCACGTTGCTGAAGAAATTACGCAAGACACCTTTCTCCAGGTATACAAAAAACTCGTGACACTGAAGAATCCTAATCAGTTTGCGGGATGGTTGTATGTCATCGCCAATCGGCTTTGCATTAATTGGGTCCAAAGACGCAAACCTACGATGCAATCGCTGGAGGACACATCTATGGAAGAGATAGAAGAATCTTCTCATGCCCATCACATATCAGCGGAACGCGAAACAGAAGCAACCGAGCGTCGCAGTATGATCGTTAAAAAACTGCTCGAAAAACTGCCGGAGAGCGAACGCACCGTCGTAACGCTCTACTATCTCGGTGAAATGGATACTAAAGCAATAGGTAGGTTTTTAGGTGTGTCGGTGAATACAATTACGAGTCGGCTGCAGCGGGCGCGAAAGCGTTTACAGGCGGAAGAGGAACTCTTGATTCACGAAGTGCTCGGCAGCGTCCAGTTACCTATCAACTTAACCGAAAACATTGTTCGGCAAGTCACTGACGTAAATCCGCCGTCTGCTGGCAAACCGTCGCTCCCGTGGGCAGCCTTTGGTGCAGCTACTGTCCTTGTTATATTGCTGCTCGGTGTGAGTAGCCAGTACATTGCCCGTTTCCAAAAACCGTATAGTTTTGAGGCACAGTCCGAACCCACGATTGAAATTGTGGATGCACCTATAGTGCTTGATACTACGTCGAAACCGGATATTCAAAAGAGGCTTGGACGTGCTATTATCCCAGGTAGAAACGACAGAACTGGTTCACAAGTGTCTGAGACGGTTTTAGCATCCAATACATGGGACAATTCCGCCAGATTTTCTGGTTCGCCGTGGACACAGGTGAATGGACTCCAAGGTGGTGCCAGCATTAAACTCTTCTCTACATCTGACGCTGGACTCTACGCGATTGCTACAACGGGTCTCTACAGATTGGCGAATGATGGAAATGCCTGGTCCCTCATCAACACAGGTTTACCGATCGAAGAGTTCTTGCCTATTACGGAGCATCGAGGCACTCTCTACCTCGCTTCCCATAAAATATTTACTTCAGCGGATAGGGGTGAAACGTGGCGTACACTTGGCGATTTCTTACCGAGGGGATATCCTACCGGATTGGTTATCACGAATGGGGCACAAAGGCAAGGTTCACAAACACCTATTGCGATGTATCTCGCCCTTCTTGATAAGGGCATTTTCCGATCTACGGATGCCGGTAAACGGTGGACACCTATCAACGATGGATTAACAGGCAAAAGAATTTATGCGCTGACTGCCGTTGAAAACACAATGTTTGCTGGCACAAACCGAGGTCTCTATCGTCTCAATTCGGGCGTTTGGGAACAACTCCCTATAGGCACCGCCAAAGCTATCTATTCTCTGGAAGTCTTTGAGAAAAATCTTTATGTTAGTGCAGGTCCCGATCTTTTCACAGCGACAAAGACTGCAGAAGAAATAGTGAGCGATGCCAACAAAAGCTTAAACAGTATCTACCATTCAACCGATTTAGGAACATCGTGGACGGATATAACGCCTAAAGATAAATCTGTGTTAATACGGACACCAACGGGTATCAGGTTTTTGCTTGTGGACAAAACGTTCTTAACGCAAAGTGTGGGCGGAATCGGGGTTACAAACCCCTCTTACACAGATGGTGGACAGACTTGGACAAATTTTGAATCAAATTTGAATTCATTTACGCTCAACAAGCAGCCACTTGTGGCGGTAGACGAACAGACGTTTTATAGAGCAGGGATATTCGGTGTTCAACGTACAACTGATGGCGGAAACTCGTGGCACGCATTTACGAACGGGATGGTGGGTACGATGACACTGGATTTAGTGCATTTCAACGATAGGCTCTATGCACATACCAGTGAAGGCATCTTCCAATCAACCGATGGCGGTGTGTCGTGGGAAAGTGTGTACGAAAGCCTTTACGGCGGTTTTTTTGCATCTTCAAAGTTAAAAATTGTTGATAATGTACTCTATGTGGTCATGGATGAAGGTGCCAACCTGCGTGTTTTGCGTTTGTCTGCAGATGACAATACGCTCATTCCAGTTGAAAACATACCCGATTTTGATGGCGAAGCACTGGTCATGGAGTTCTGGACAGAAGCACATTTTGAAGAATTGAAACAGGCGAGTTTAGCAGCAGGTCATCCGGTAATTAAGAACGTACCCGCTTCATTATATCTTCTTGACGTATATGGAGGCATCGGCGGGTTCGCAGTCAGTGGCGAGACAGTCTACACAGAATTCTTGGGGCGGCTTTTCAAATGGAAACCCGGCGATACAGAATGGACGAATACTGGACTGGTAGATATCGGTAAACGCGCTGATACCGACTTGAACAAAGGGTTCAAGTTAGCAGTCTCCGCAGAAACTATCTACGTAGGCAAGCGGAATGGCGGGCTGTTTCAGTCGTTTGATGGTGGAGACAGCTGGCGAGACGTTACGTCGAACCTGCCACTCCGCTTTAGCAGTTTTAAGGAAATCATCTTTGTCGGTTCGACGGTTTACGTCGCAACGGACAAAGCGGTTTTAGCTTCACAAGCCGGCACACACTGGCGCGTGATAGCCGATAAGGTCGGGGCACATGTCGTTATTGACAAATTTGCTGTGGATGGCACCACGGTTTACGGTATTGGCGATACAGGGGTTTATCGGCTGGATAAGCGTGGCAAATGGCATAAAATCTCTCCGAGTGCCCCCAAAAAAGTTGTTTCGCTTGTTGCCAAGAACGGCAACACTACACAAGTACCATGGGAGCTTGACCCACACGCAACGGATAAAGTTGTTTCTCTCGTTGCCCGTAACGACAAGTTGTACATTGCCACCTTCCAGCTCGGTGTCTTTCATCTCTCACTTGAAGAAGAATAGATAAATCTCTTGAAACGTGAGTTTGAAAATAAAGATTAAAGTTCCCGTAGGTGTTTTTGCTTGGGGTCTTTGCTTAAAAGAAATACACAGAAACACCCTATCAAAGACCCCTATCAAAAACGGTGTTTCTGCGGATTTCCCCACGGTTGAACGAAGACTTACTAAAGATCGCACATAGCACAGAGTTTTCAAGTAACTGAGAAACCTGAAATCATCAAAAACCGAGTGAAACCCAACGCACTCTGACACCGAATAAACAAGATCGAAGTTCTAGTATTGAAACAAATCATGTGATGGAGGAAAAAATGAGAAACCAACTAAAACCACCGACTTTGCAAAACAAGCTGCGAAATAATTTTGTTGTTTTTGTGCTATTGGGTACTGCAGCAGTGATGGGTATGATCCTCGATGCTGAAGCGCAAATCGTTTTTAGGGCTGGCACTCCTAAAAGACAAGGTATTTATGTGATGGATACTAATGGTAGAAATGTTAAGCAGTTGACCCAAGACGAGTCCTACAATGCGGAACCCGTCTGGTCCATGGATGGAGAACAGATCGCTTTTGTATCAGATCGGGGTGGATTTTTCTTTGAAATCTATGTAATGTCTGCAAACGGAGGGAAACCCATTAACTTAACCCAACATCCTGCGGATCACGGTGGTCCCGCATGGTCTCCGGATGGGAAACGAATTGCTTTTTCATCATTTCGGGATGGGAATCCAGAAGTTTATGCGATGAACGCCGACGGCACAAACCTAACACGACTCACCGATCATCCAGGCGTGGATATCTATCCGGCGTGGTCTCCTGATGGAAAGCAGATTGCATTTGAATCCACTCGTGTTTTTGGATCGGACATCTTTGCAATGAACGCTGATGGTACGCACATAAGACGGGTTACTACCTCACGATTTCAGGACACAGATCCGGCGTGGTCTCCTGATGGCACACAGATCGCTTTTGCGTCTTGGCGCAACAAAATCTGGGACATCTACATAATAAATGTGGACGGCAAAGCGGAGACAAATCTAACGGATAGCAGATCCGAAGACACACATCCGACGTGGTCGCCGGACGGTCAACGGATCGCCTATTCATCAAAGCGTGACGGTCTTTACGGGATATACGTGATCAACGCTGATGGGAATGGCGGTTTTGCCATTGTTGAGGACTTACAATTGGCACTGACACCAAATTGGTCCCCAAAACCCTTACCTGTTTCTCCAAAACGAAAGTCATCAACCTTGTGGGGAGCTCTCAAGATTATAGTGAATCCTAAAAATAAATAGACATCTTTGTAGCATAACCTGGTTGTGCCAGTCTGAATGCCTGTTATAGGCATTCAGACTGTTTAAGAGTGCCCAATTAATTATAGGTTTTACTATAAACAATAGCAATAGTCCAGTCAGAGGTCAGGGGTATTTAAGGATTTATCTCCCAGATGAGTACGGAGCCATCATCACTGCCGCTAACAAGGGTCTTCCCATCCGAACTGAACGCGATACTTCTGACCCAAGCCGTATGACCTGTCAGTGTTTTCTTATGCTGACCTGTGTGCGGATCCCATAGCCGAATGTCGCTGTCTACGCTGCCGCTTGCGAGCGTTCTGCCATCCGGACTGAACGCCAGACTGAACACCCAATGTGTATGTCCAACGAGTGTCATCTTCCTTTTACCTGTCCCTATATCCCATAGATGAATAACGTTATCACCACCACCACTTGCGAGGGTTTTCCCATCCGGACTAAACGCCACACTCTTGACGCCTTCGATACTGGATGGACCGTTATCGATACCTTCATACTCACCGGCATGTCCGGTAAGTATCCTCTCGGTCTCGCCAGTGTCAACACGCCATAAACGGACCGTATTGTCATCACTACCGCTTGCGAGGATTTTCCCATCGGGACTAAAGGCAACGCTATAGACTCTGTGCTGATGTCCGTTGAGCGTTTTCTTATGTGCACCTGTCCGCATATCCCACAGGCGGATCGTCATGTCCTCACTCCCGCTCGCGAGTGTATCTCCATCCGGACTGAGTGCCATGCTATGCATACCCCACGTATGCCCAGTAAGTCGCATTTTTTCTTCGCCAGTCCCTGCATCTTGGAGACGGATGTCTAAACCCTCTGCATAAGCAAGCGTTTTCCCATCTTCACTAAATACCAAACCTGATGTCTCGTACCCTTTTTTGAATGTTTTCAAGTGTAGTCCGGTTTCCGAATCCCAGAAACGAATACTGCCATCGGCATACCCACTTGCAAAAAATTTTCCATCAGGATTGAACGCAACACTATAAACGTAATCTGCATGTCCAGTAACCGCGTGTTTTTGATCGCCCGTGCGGACATCCCAGAAACGGATGGTGCCATCACCACTTCCGCTACTTGCGAGCGTTTTTCCATCCGGACTGAAGGCTAAACCCTCAATATCCCCCGTGTGTTCAGTGAGCGTTCGTCTGTGTTCGCCAGTGTGCACATCCCAGAGACGGACTGTTTCGTCCAGATATGATGAACTTGCAAGGATTTTACCGTCAGGACTGAACGTGACACGCTCAACATCCTCCGAGTGTCCAGTGAGTGTAAACTTGAGTTCGCCTGTGTTTAAATCTGAGAGATAGATATTTCCGTCTCTACTGCCAATAGCCACTATTTTACCATCCGGACTGAAGGCTGTACTAAATACATGATCTGTTGTAGGCACAGCGGACGTTTTCTGAGGTTCACCGGTAATCCTATCCAATATATAGATTTCGCCATTCCCGGTTACATTCACAATTGTTTTCCCATCAGGACTAAATGATAAATCACCGATATGTGCCGGGAGTCCTGTGAGCGCATCCTTTTCTTCTCCGGTGATAGTGTCCCAAAATCGGATAGTATCCCCACGTCCACGGGCAAGTATCTTCCCATCGGGACTGAAAGCCAAGTTTGAGGCCCATTTCGGACCCCTTGTGAGCACTTTTTGCGCGCCTGTGCTTCTATGCCACAATAGAAGGGTACCCGCGTCGTCTGCACTCGCAAGGAGATGCCCATCCGGACTGAACGCAAGGCACTCGACTGCACTCGTATGTGCCGTAAGAAGTCCGATCTCTTGATATGTTGTTGTGTCGTAGAGCCAAATACCGATACCCGTCGCAACAACGAGAATTGCTCCATCGGAAGAATACTGTATTTCGTTTATCTTACCTTTACCAAGGCGTGCTTTAGCGTCTTCCGGTAGATGCCATTGCATGGCTTCTTGTGCTGTATTATTTTTCATGGACTTAGTTCCTGTTGGTAGACCTTTATTGCTATTTCTACCGCGGAGAGTATCGCTGCCAACTCGGTTTTGCACATCGGGTTTCGATATGATACTACGGATAACCGGTGCGTCAACGATTTCAATAGTGCTTTCTGATTGCGCATCGAAACTATAAGGTGGTTGAGAACGCGCAATGAATTGATTACTCGCGCCCATCAACAAAATAATCAAAATAGCAGATGAACCTAAGGCCGCTAACGGTAGAAACGGTTTACTGCCTGAAGGGGATGGCTGTTTGATTGTATCAACGTTCCGCATAATGTTTTCGATTAGATTTGGACTTAACGGGATGCCGCCTAGGGTCTCTTGAATTATCTGTTCTTCGTTCTTTAACCGTTTTCGCGCACGTTGAAGTCGACTTCTCACCGTGTTCGGAGACACCCCTAAAAACTTACTAATTTCTTTACCACTCATTTCTCCGAGGTAGTAAAGTACCATCACCGTCCGTTCACTTTCCGGCAGTTTTGCCATGAGACTTTGCACGATTTGACGGCGATGCTCAACGGCTGTCCCTTCACGTTGTTCGCGGTCATAGTTCGAGTAAGCGGTTTCTTCAAGTGTTTCTTTACTAATAGTTTCCAGCGATTGTGTATGCAGTTGTCGCTTTCGGAACCATGATCTGCAAAGCCGATCTGTGATTACGTAAAGCCACCCCGCAAACTGACTCGGATTTTTTAACGAAGCGAGTTTTTTGTGTGCTTGCAGAAAAGTGTCTTGAGTGATTTCTTCAGCGATATGGAAATCTCCGATTTTCCGCCATGCTAAAGCGTGAACGCTTTTTTGGTATTTTTTAACTAAAATACTGAAAGCATGCTCGTCGCCCAACAATATACTGTGAATCAGTTCAATGTCGTCTTTTTCCATTAGAAACCTCCCCTAACCAATAGAACCGACGCAACGCGCAATAATGCACGTCGCATCTGGGCGAGTACGCCGCACAATTGCGCGCCTACGAACCGGGATCCCCATAGCATTTCGCGTATGTAGCACTACTTTTGAAAAACACATACTCTTCTAAGGTCCAGCTGTTTGTAGTCCAAAAACCCTTATTGCCTGTCTGCGTAAGTTAAAAGTAAACAGAAATTTTTCAAGAGTTTTTCCTTAATTCTCAGAGCGGAGTGCGTCAATAGGCGAAAGCCGTGCCGCGCGCATCGCAGGGTAGACACCGAAACTAACGCCCATGAAAACCGAAAAAAGAACGGAAGCTAGTGTCCATGGAAAGGAAAGCACAACAGGCCACTCTGGTACAATCGGTACGATGCGTACGGCGAGGCGTGCCATACCATGTGCTGCGAACCAGCCACCTACAATACCAACCACCCCACCACAGAGGCAGAGACATATAGACTCTGTTAAGAATTGCCAGAAGATGTCAATTCGTTTCGCACCGACCGATTTCCGTAAACCTACCTCGCGTGTCTTCTCACCGACAGAAACCAGACATATATTCATGATACCGATGCCCCCGACAAAGAGTGAAAACCCAGCGATGCCGACTAAACCTATTTTCATAACTTTTTCAAAGTGTTCCAGCCGCTCGAGCGTCCATTTCACTGCCCAATGGTTGACAAATTCATCAGTGTTTCGGTGTCTTTTGCGAATC
Source organism: Candidatus Poribacteria bacterium (assembly GCA_003635255.1). Classification (GTDB taxonomy): domain Bacteria; phylum Poribacteria; class WGA-4E; order WGA-4E; family WGA-3G; genus WGA-3G. Next base: position 10,757 of record PYJC01000160.1, read on the forward strand.
ACTGCAAGCGCGGACTCAATCACCTCATCTACATCTACATCTTGCTTGAAAAAAATAGCCATCTCTGGAATATGCCTATCACCGAATATCCGCTTTTGAGCAGTAGGCAATGGCACACAAACACTATCATCTAGCGAGCGTCCACTCTGAATATTTCTCCCGCGCGGGACCATTACCCCTACAACACGGTGTCGAATGAATGCTGCATCTTCATAGTAGCGGATCTTCACTTCTCGTCCGAGAGGGGAGGTATCCGAAAATAAACGAGCTGCGATGTTGTTTCCTAAAACGCAGACTTGGGTTGCCTCTGAAATATCAGTTTCGGAGAGGAATCTGCCCTCTTGTACTTCCCAGTGCATCCAATCGGCATAGATATCCGTTATACCCTTTAAAGTGGATTCGGTAACGTTTCCCTGATAAGTTTTGAAAGTAGCCCGGGCCTCGCTTTTAGGCAATACACACAGAACGTTTGAACACTCCGCTTCAATTGCGAGCGCATCTTTCATATTGAAACGCTCCCGAGTCCAACGGATGATACGCCCATTCTTGGTAATCCAAGCGCGTATGGTAAATTTAAATTGGTTCGCGCCCCCCAGTTTATCAATATCATCCGCTATCAGTTTTTTTGCACCTTCACTCAGCATCATCATGCACAATACACTAGCAATCCCGATGCAGATGCCAAGAATGGATAAACTGGCTCGCAGACGATTCCGCAGGAGAGGTTCGGTACCTATTGTGAGAATATTACGGAGTCTCATCGCTGTGTCCGATTTTTTAGTAGGTCTCCGTTCAACCCGACCTACAGGACGCTTTAATTTTTATTTTTAAACTCACGTTAACCATTTAGGCTTACAATTGCTAGTGACGCAATTTTACAGGGGATATGTTGCATAGTTGTCATAATTGAAAAAAAATCTGAATTTTTGATCAGAAATTTCCAAAATTTGCTTCTGCTATATTGTCAACACTTACAACTCATATTTATGAGCCATCTTATACCAAATGTAAAAAATAAAGTTTCATTATAGAGATTTTGGAACGCTATGAGTTATCCGTATGTAAGAGGCGCAATGAATTGCGCGACTACGAGCCAGTTTTTTGTTAATGACAGGCACTTATTTAGAAATGGTATTACTATGAACTCCGGGAAGTTTAGGATATGCCGAAGAGATCGGATCCGGGCATTAGGTGTTCCCTCGCGACTTCTGCATTAATTTCGACACCCAATCCGGGCTGTTCTGGCACCACAAATGCGTTATCTTGCATGAGCGGTTCGTTGGAAATCGCGAGATCCCAACGCCATTCTACTTGATCGGCGTGATACGGAAGTTCCATGACAATGAAATTTCGCACCGCAGCACAGACGTGCGCCGTTGCGGTCATCCCGATGGGCGATGTGATGTTATGCGCCGCAAACGGCATATAATATAGATCAGCCAAATCCGCAATCTTCTTTGCCTCCAGTATTCCACCCGTTCCAGATACGTCAACGTGGAGCATATCGCAGGCTTGCGTCTGTATCAGTTCTCTGAAACCGTCTCGACGAAACAGGAACTCACCCGTACAGATTGGGATAGATGTAGCAGAACTTACCTTCGCCATCGCTTCGACATTATCGTTCGGCACTGGATCTTCCAAGAACATTAGGTCAAACGGCTCTAAACGTTCCGTAAGCTTCATCGCCGAGTGGACACTGAATAGACTATGGCAGTCAATGCTAATATCAATTTCATCACCAGCTGCTTCCCGAGCAGCAGCAACCAAGGATGTCATTTTCTGCAATTCCGCTGTGCTTAATTCTCGATTGACCGCATCCTGTTTAAGTTCATTTGCGGAGTTATCGATGTCGAATTTAATTGCTTGGTAGCCGTCAGCAACGCCTTCTCTCGCCCGCTTTGCCCAACCCTCTGGCGTGTTCCCACGTCCATGTCCAACGTCGGCATAAAGGCGAATCCGATCCCGATACTTCCCACCTAACAACTGGTAGACTGGCACCCCAAGGCTTTTGCCAAGCAGATCCCATAGTGCTGTTTCTATCCCACCGATCGCCGATAGACCCATGGCGTATCGGTTGCTCGCGGCACCAATCAGTCGGTGGTAGAGCGGTTCTATGTTTCTCGGATCTGCACCGATAAGCCTGTTCTTGAATTGCAGAATAATTTCGGCGATACCTGCCCCAGGATGTGCCTCACCGATCCCTGTTAACCCCTCATCGGTTTCAATCTGGACATAGTTCCACTGTTTGTAGCCTTTTAGCGTCATCGCTTTCACATCGGTAATTTTCATGTCCGTTCTCCTTTGTCCATTTGATGACTCTTCTGTAGGAGCGAGCTGTGCTCGCGATGCCTCTGTGGTAAAATTCAATAGATATTGCATCTGCTAAGCATTCATGATAACATGTCTTTTGAGATTGCGCAATCGCTCTCTTCTGTAGGAGCGAGCTGTGCTCGCGATCTTCTGAGCAAAACACTCATAAACGCGAAAACTAAATAGCCCTGAAGGAGTTTGGCTGATGACAGACCAAGAAATCAAAACCGCTTATGAACGTGACGGGTATGTGGTAGTCAAAGACATTATTAATAACCAAGATTTAGATCCCATCCGCGACTTTATCAAAGCAAAGGTTGATACCTATAGTGACGAATTGTATAGTGAAGGCAAGCTATCATCACGCTATGAGGATGAATCTTTTGAGAGACGGTATGCCGCGATCTGCGAAGAGCTGGATATTCTGCCGCGTAACTGGGCTTTTGGGATGTTCGGACGTGAGTTTTACGATCTCTACAACCTCCCCGGTGTCCTCGATGTGCTTCGCCTGCTCTTGGGGTCTGAAGTCTCGAATATCGGTACGCCCGCGTTACGGACGAAACTCCCCAGAAGCGTGATTACCTCGTTCCCGTGGCACCAAGACAGCCAATATCTCGACCAGTCAACCATCGGCAAGAAGGAGAAGCACACGGAAAGTCTCCACATGGTTACAGTGTGGGTGCCGCTTGTTGAAGCGACAGTTGAAAATGGGTGTTGCTGGGTGATACCCGGCAGCCACCGTTGGGGTTTATTAGACGGTGCGCGAGGTGCGGATTCAAACGTCCGAATGGAGGAGGATGTCGAGGCGCGTGGTACACCTGTGCCTATTCCGCTTAACCCCGGTGGTGCCTTATTCATGTCGAATCTCTGCGTACATACCAGCAAAGTGAACACAACACGGAAATCCCGATGGAGCATCGACTTCCGCTATTTTCCCACACCCGACCGCGCCGATTTGACTGACGAGCAGCGTGAAGCCGCCGAATTCGTGAAAGACAAAGCACTCGCAGGCGGTAGAGTACCACTCGTCGTACTGACTGCAGGTCACAAACCGACTTGGGAGGAGTGGGAGACACAAATTTCAGCACAGCAAGCGCGGCGGAATCAACGCTAAAATGGCTGCCTGCTGCTGACAGTCGACTGTTGTTGGTGTAGGGGCGAGGTTACCCCGCCCCTACGAAAACCGAACATTTCCGAGAGTAATTTAAAAATAGGCATGTATCCCCATTCCGACGTAAACGCCAGCGAGACCCTTAGATTGAAAGTCATCTTTTTCCCTACCAAAGCCTTGACCGACTTCCATGTTCAAACCGAGTGGGATCCCGCCAAGTGAAAATACAATCTCACCACCGAAAGCGAGTCCACCGGCTAACCTCGTGGTGAGGAGATCCTTCTGCTTCGCGTATTGCCAAGCACCTTCTAAGGTGAAATAGAGCCTGGATATGTTCCATCTGCCTTGATGTTCAAATATGGCATATGAAATACCGCCCCCTAACATATGGTCGCTATTCTCATCACTGAGAATAAAACGTCCAACGGTTTGAAGATACACGGGTGCCAGTCCGGTATAACGAAAACTGACACCCCCAAACGCGGGTGTCGCGCCCTGAAGTCCAATACCAAAATTTTTGGTGAGATTCGACCCTTGTGCTTGAGCTGAGAGACTCAAGGTTATTCCTAAAAAGATACAGATCAGACAAAACATTGTGCGTTTCATTGTTTTTCTCCTTTTTGTTTATTGAGCGATTAGCAGTGTCACTTGATGCGGAACCGTAGTGGACGGATGATACATAAGGATATCCTGCTTGTTGTCTTTGTTGAGGTCCACCAGCCAAGTGTACTCTTCGTTGTTTGGTATAGTTACGGTCACCTTTTGGGGTTTCCGAGTGAACAAGCCTGGTCCCGGCACGCCTGTAAAGACGCGCAGTTCTTTCCGACCCCACCCCATCAGGAGATCCAAGCGTCTGTCACCGTTCACATCCCCGACCAGCATTGACGGATAGGTCACGGATTTTTCGCCTGACTTGCTGCGCGTGTTCGTTTTGATTTTGCGGGTGGCGTTGGGTTTGTCTGAATAGATACTGCCCTCCATGGCGTAGAACTCGATATCTCTCAAATCGGATCCAGTCAAAAACGAGTGGGCGAGCATGCCGATAAGCTTAACGACGCGGAGCTTGAGAGTTGTGAACATCATGTCGACATGGCCATCGTGGTCGAAGTCGTGCTGCCACATCCCAAACGGAATGCCGTCCGACTTGATCTCAGTGCCGATATCGGGTGCAAACACGGTGCCGCCATCGGATGTTAGCCTTCCGAAGTGTACTTCGTAGGTAGAGTGCATGTGCCATAGACTCCCACCTTCCAGCGAGAAAACCCCGAGGTCAGCGATGCTATCGCCGTTTACGTCGATTAGCGAGTGCAGCACCCTCCCCGTCAAGGCTCCAGTCGGTTGGTGATCTCTAAGCCGCCGCCGAACACCGTACGGCGCGGCAAGCGAAGCGAGATCATCAGAGTCGAACACCACATCGGTAGTGAAGGTTGTAGCTACCGGCGCAAATAGCCCATATTCGTCTTGAAGATGCACTTTAAAATGGTCTACATTCCAAAACACCAAGTCGTTGCGACTATCCTGATTGTAATCTATTTCATGGATTCGACTCTGATGCCACGGTGTGTGTCGATATCCATCGGCTTCGTAAATTCTATCCATCTTGGTGGGGGGACCAAGTTTCACTGGATCGGCAAATACACCCTCCGTTGTCTGGATGAACACCCAAAAACCATCGAAGTCCGGCAGTACCAAGTCATCACGGAGGTCGCCGTTCACGTCGTGAGTGATGTCTACATGAGGGATAGCACCCTTCGGAGGCAGGGTCACGGAAGGAACTGGCACCAGCATCTGTTCTGTTGCCGATTCAGGATCAAACCAATTCAGGTGACCATGCGCATCGTATGTAATTAACCGATCGCGTCCATCTATATTTGCTATGTCAACGAACAGTGCTTCAGGACGTAGCGTTGTGTCAAATCTCGGTGCCCACGTTCCGTTGCTGAACGCGTAGATGCGCAAGGACCGATTGTCATTTTCGTCAGTGTTCACCACAGTAAGTTCGGCGAAATCGCCATCCAGCAGGAATCCCATCAAAACGGTTTGGTGTTTTCCTATGCCAGTGACAACTTCGTGCTGCTCGAGCGTAAATTCTGAAGCAATATGCCGTATTGGAACAATATCTTTGCCGGACAAGCCCGAGCATCCCAGTAGACATACGCTAAAAATCAGTATAAAGAATAGACTTTGTTGATAACGCCTTGTCTGCTCGGCTACTGAAAGAAAGCGTTTGTCGGATAGGTTTCGCTTTTCCATTTTATTCTCCTTTCGGGTTTTCGATATATTAACATAGGTAAATAAATTAACAGTGTTAACTTATCGAATTTTCGGTGTCAAAACCCAATTCTAAAAAGATAAACTACCCACTTTATTCATTGAGCCATCAATAGTGCCACCCGGTGTGGATCAGTGGTGGATGGATAATGTATGAGGAGGTCCTGTTTGTTGTCCCTATTGAGGTCCACCAACCGAGCGTTTCGCTCGTCGTTAGGCATAGCGACTGCCACCTTTTGCGGTTTCCGCGCGAACAACTTTGGTCCGGGAACGCCGAGAAAGACGTGCAGCTCTTCCCAGTGCTTTCCAACCAGCAAGTCTAAGCGTCCATCCCCGTTCACATCGCCAAGCAGGACCACTGGAAAAAAGACCCTATCTGTCTCAAAGATGTCTAAGTCCGGCCTGATTTTACGTCTGCTAGTCGATTTATCGGGATAAGTACCGTTTTCCATGCGATAGCACTCCAGATCTATCGCGATAGATTTTCCCATCATCGCACGGCTCATCCCAATAAGTCCAGTCTTTACGTCTTTGAACACGATGTCGGTCTTACTATCGCCATCGAGATCTTGGAACCACTGCGACGAATAGCCCCATGGCTGCAAACCTCCAGCAGTCCCTCGCGGTCGGATTGTCATGCTAACATCTCGTGCGAATACTATCCCATCAGGGGTCGGTGTGCCGAAATGCACCTCATACCGGCTGCGCTGTTTTCCAAGGCTCCGTCCCTCTAACGAATGGATCACAAGGTCAGCAACGCCATCGCCGTTTAGGTCTTGGAACGTGTGCAGCACCCTCCGCTTCGTTTTCTTCCTAAAGCCGAAGATGAGTGAAAACATATTCTCGCCCTTGAAATCAAAAGCGATTGAATAGGCACCATCAGTATCAAATGGGATGTCAACAGTGAAAGTCTCTGCCACTGCGGAAAACAACCCGTTAGTGTCCTGGCGATACACCTCAAAATGATCCGCGTTCCAGAACACAAGATCGTTGCGTCCATCTTGGTCGTAGTCCATCTGGTGGAGACGGCTCAGATACCAGTGGACAGTTAAGGGGGTTATCCCGACCTCGCGGTAACTGTGCTTATCGTCCAAGGCAATCTTGTCGAGAAACGGGTCGGGCGGTCCGAGTTTTATCGGGTCCGTAAACGATCCATCGCCCAATTGCGTGGCTATCCAGAAGCCGTCAAGGTCTGGGACTATCAAGTCGTCGAGACCATCGCCGTTTAGGTCCCGAGTGATGTCAACGGCGGGGATTCCACCGACACCCGTCGCATTGTAGTTCGTAGTGAGCTCGACCAGCACTTGTTCTACCGACGAGTCCAAATCAAACCAGTTCAGACGACCCCGCTCGTAGGTGATTAACCGATCGCGTCCACCGATGTTTGCAACATCCACGAACAACACTTCAGAACGCAGTGGCGCGTCAAGCTTGGATACCCAACTGCCCCCACTGAACCCGTAAATGTGCAAGTACCGATTCTTATTTTTTTCGATGCTTACCACAGCAAGTTCAGCGAAATCACCATCAAGAAAGAACCCTGTCAAAACAGTTTGGTGTTTCGCTGTGCCGGTGACAACCTCGTGCTGCCCGAAAGTAAATTCCGTAGACGCAGGTATCATTGTGGGAGTTCCTCCTTTGTTAGATCTACCCGAGCAGCTTGACAGGCCTACACCCAAAACCAGTATGAAAAATAGACTCCGTCTGGCTGCGGAAGGAAAGCGTTTGTGGAATAGGTTCCGCTTTTTCATTTTTTGCTCCTTATGTTAACATAGATAAATAAATTAACAGTGTTAAGTTATAGGCGAAAAAATATATTTGGCTTTCGCCAAATAGTTTTGCAGCTATGCCTTCAGACCCTCAATCGTTGTGTGAATTACTGTGTCAATCAATTTATTTTGCTCTGTCCAAGGGAAATCGGGAAAATCAATCAGGAGCAGTGTGACACCGTGAACTGCTGACCACATTACCTGACCGGTAGTCTCGACATCCACTTCGCGGAATATCTGCTGCCGAATGCATTCAGAGACCATTCCACGCAAATAATTAAACACCTGCTCGCCAACCGATCCTTCTTCCAGCCCTAAATCCTTCTGAAACTGTGGACGAGTGACAAACGTCAGTTTGTAATCTTGCGGATATTTTAGGCCGAACTCGATGTATGCGCGCCCACTTTTTCGCAGCGTCTCGACTGGGTCGGTAGTATCCCGTTTTAGCTGCTCAAGCGTTTCCAACAGGCTCAGGAGTGTCTCCTTGCAAACGGAATCTAAAAGATCTGTCTTGTCCTTAAAATAGAGGTAGATCGTTGTCGGCGAGTATTCGATCTTGTTGGCAATCTTTCGCATAGAGACGTTCTCATAACCTTCATTGACAAACAATTCTCGCGCCGCAGAAAGAATTTGCTGCCGTAGCTGTTCTTTTTCCCTTGCTCTCCGTTCTTTAACACCCATTGGTTACCTCTTATTTACAAAGTTATTTAACTTAACACTGTTAATTATATCACATGTTTTTCCCCTTGTCAAATTTTTTTTTTCAAAAATTTTTGCGTCCGTACGTTTTTTCCCCAAATTCAACAGGAGTCAAGTTGAAACTTGTAAGCAGTGTTATTTTTGTCTTCAATTATTTCGTCTATCTTGCTATGATTATCATAGTGATGCCTTATTCAAGGTAGAAATTAGGAGGATAGAACAGGCAATTAAAGCAGCTGAAAAAGCACTTGAAGAATTGCATGAAGAACAACAACAAAAAAATGAATCCGTATGATGATCGCAGACGCGCAAATTCACAACTGAAGCAGGAGCAGCCGATGGAAAACACACCCAGGATAGAAAGACAGAGCATCCATAACTCGTATTCGGAGCGATACCTTTTGACGCGAACCTTCCAAACCGATCGGTCGCTTGTGAGATTGATGACGTATGACGGCATCCGCAATGAGCGGGTCCAAAAAGTTGCCCGGTACAATCTTTTGATCGCTGGCGCGTCGCCACTGCCGAAATTGGAAATCCTGCTGGCGTTCTCGGTGGAAAACGCCAGACGCTTTTCACCGTATCTGCAAATCCACGAAGGTGTCAAAGATTTAGGGTTGAGAGCCGTGAAGAAAATAGCGGAACGTCGGTTCGTGGATATGCGGGTTGCTGTCGGCGATGCAGTCGCGATTACGCTTCGCAACGGCATCGCGGTACGCGGTATCTGTCAGGCGTTCTCGAAATATAACATAGTCCTTGAGATACGCGGTGAACTCCTGCTTGTCTATAAGCACGGGATCTACACTTTCGAGAAAAACCCGTATTAGAACGCGCCTTTATTTTGGCTCTATCTCTCCGGAACAGTGGTTACATTTGGTAGCAGATTTCTTGATTTGTTGATTGTTATTCCCATAAGTCAAGTCCCAATAACTTCCGTCCCAACGGTGTAAGTTCGGGTGCCTCGTAGTTTTTCGCTTCCCATCCCCTCGGGTCACCAGGATAAGGACCTCGACCTAACGCCCTGCGCTCCCGCCACAGGGTAATGCGTTCTTGCCGCCGTTCTTCATTCATAGGATTAGGCGCACGATAATAGTTCATGTATTGTGCTAACCGCGGCTTATCGGACGTGTTGCGACCGTTACCGTGCGGGAGTGCCACATGCCAAATAAGCAACGAACCCGCCTTCGCTGGTACCTGTATGAATTTTTCCCTATATATTTCTGCGGTAAGTTCTGGCACCCACGGGGTTTCTTCAGCAATCAGCGACTTATGCGCACCGGGCCAACAGACAAAAGACCCTTGATTGTCGGCTGTGTCTCTGAGAAACAAAACACCTTGTGTGCTAAATCTAACAGGTAATTTTGAGGTGTCTGCATCCCAATGATACATACCCTTATGATCCCACTCAGGATAGTCGGGATGCTTAGGCGGTTTCATATTGACTCTATCAATGTGAACCCAAATCCGCTCCGTACCATATACCTCACTATAAATCTGATGGATGGGTGAATGTTGATAGACGTTCCACATCGCTTGATGAAAATACATTTCTACCATACCTGCCCCTGGTTTATGAGGGGCACGATACCAGTCATTCGGATTTGAAGGATCCATTTCCAAAAACGCAAAAATTGCGTCAACGACGGGTTCACATAGTTCGGTAGGAACAGCATTTTCGATGACCATATAGCCGTATGCATCAAAATGATCACGATGTGCTTGTGTTAATATTGGCATCTGCTTTCCTTTAATCTGATAACTACAATAGAGTGACGGCACGACGGAGCGCGCCTACTACCATAACGGCTCTCACAACACTTTGATAACTACAACCGTCATATCGTCGTTCTGTTGAGCGTCGCCAGAAAAATCACGGACATCGCTAATAATGGCGTTAATCACACCTTCTGCGCTCACCGTTTCGTCCAGTCCTTTGATAAGATCGACCAAACGCTCAGTCTCCATATAGAGTCGGTCAGGGGTGTCCCATTGAGGTGTTTCAGCAATACCGTCGCTGAAGAGGATAATTGCATTCCCAGGTTTCAGTTCAATGGGTGGTGTTTCTTGGTATTCAGAAGATTGAAAGGCACCCAACGGCGTTCCATCTATCGAAAGTTCTTCAACATCATCTTCACCACGCTTGATAATGGGATACGGGATGCCAGCGTTAGCATATTTAAACGTCTTATCCGTTGGATCAATGGTCAGTATCGCCATCGCACAATTGGTATACCGTTGAAATCGAGGGTAAAGATTGTTATTCAGTGCCTGCAACATTTGAGATGGAGACACTTCCAACTGAGCCACAGAATGGAGCACTCCAGAAGATAAAACGGCATTCATTGCCCCCTTCATACCTTTTCCGGTGACATCTGCCAACACAACAGCGAGCGCGCCGTTACCAAGGGGAATATAGTCAAAGAAATCCCCACTGACAGTGCGCGCAGAATTACAAACACCTGCAATCTCAAGCCCCGGGACTTCCGGTGCGGTTTGCGGAATTAACCCCATCTGCATCTCCCGCGCATCGGCGAGTTCGGAAACCGCTTCCCGCTGATAGGCTAACACTTGTTGACGCTGCTGGTAATAGCGATACGCAAAAATGCCACACAGCGACAGTAACACAACAATCAACCCGCCTAATAGATACAGAATCCATCCACTTTGATACCACGGCAACACAACGGTCAACGTTAAACTTGCAGGGGCAGAGTAATTTAGGTCCCGGTCAATGGCAACGACTTCAAAAGTATAAGTCCCGGGTTTGTCAAAGCTGATACTGAACGTATCCGAGCGAGTCGGTTCGCGCCAATCGGAGTCAATCTCTTTAATACGAACCTGATACTGTCGTTTCCCTTTCGCAGTTTTGAAATCAATACTGCTGTACTTGATAGTCACAAGCGTATCGGTGGCAATATCTTTAATGGTTTCGGGAGAACCCATTTGGGTAGATGTTTTGTGGCTCTGAACCGAAACGATACGCACACGCGGTGGAACCTGATTTGGATTGTATTGGGTGACACCTTCAAGCGTTGCAAACCAGAGCCTCCCATCCGAATCTTGACTAATTCCCAAAACCCGATTATTTATCAGTCCATCTCGCGTATCTAAAGAGGCCCATGAGATCCCATCATATCGAGAAACGCCGCCGCCCTGGGTCCCAAACCAGAGGGAACCCTCCCGATCTTCGTAAATCGAGGACACATCATTTTGTGCAAGTCCGTCGTCGGTAGTGAAGTTGACGAACTTTTCACCATCGTAGCGAGAGACACCGCCGCGAGTGGTTCCAAACCAGAAAAATCCATCTCGGTCTTGGTGAATCGCCCATACAGAATTAGATGCAAGTCCATCAGCAGTCGTAAAGTTGACAAACCGATTCCCATCATATTGATAGATGCCACCGCCATCGGTTCCAAACCAGAAGGAACCCTCCCGGTCTTGATAAATTGAGTAGACACCGTTTTGCACCAATCCCTCATTGCTCGTAAAGTTGACGAACTGATTCCCGTCGTATCGATAGATGCCATTATTATAGGTTCCAAACCAGAAAAATCCATCTCGGTCTTGATAGAATGCCCTTACGGCGTAAACCAAGAGTCCACCATTGGTCATGGAGTTAAAAAACTGATCGTCGAAGTTAACAAACTGATCGCCGTCGTATTGAGAAGTACCGCCCTGCGTCCCAAACCAGAGAGCACCCTCCCGGTCTTGATAAATCGAACCTACGACATTATCTACGAGTCCATCATCGGTTGTAAAGTTGATAAACTGATTCCCATCATATCGACTAATTCCGTTGTCTGTTCCGAACCATAAGAAGCCGTCTTTGTCTTGAAAAATGGTGGAAACAGCGTTGCTCGCGAGACCATCAGCAGTAGTGAAATTAATAAATCCGCTGTTATCGTATTGGCTGAGTCCTTCGCTTGGGCTTGAAACCCAAAGGAACCCTTCTCTGTCTTGAAAAATAGACCATACGGAGTTCGCTACGAGTCCATCATTGGTTGTGAAGTTGACGATCTTTTCGCCATCGTAGCGAGAGATTCCATTATCCCAAGTCCCGAACCAAAGGAATCCGTCTCGGTCTTGATGGATCGTCTCAAGAAGGTTACTAACAAGCCCGTCACGGGTTGTGAGGTTAACAAACCGATCACCATCGTAGCGAGAAACGCCGCCGCCCGTCCCGAACCAGAGCAGGCCATCTTGATCTTGATGGATAGACCACACAAAATTGTGGACGAGCCCCTCATGGGTCCTAAAGTTAACAAACTGCTCACCATCGTATTGAGAGATTCCCTCGGCTGTCCCGAACCAGAAGAAGTCGTCTCGGTCTTGATAGATTGACAATACAGAGTCAGTAATGAGTCCATCATCGGTTGTAAAGTTGACGAACGCTTCGCCATCGTAGCGAGAAACGCCACCATACCGGATGCCAAACCAGATGAAGCCCTCTCTGTCTTGAAAAATAGACCATACGGAGTTCCCTATGAGTCCGTCATCGGTTGTAAAGTTGACGAACGCTTCGCCATCGTAGCGAGAAACGCCATTATCCAGGGTCCCGAACCAGATGAAGCCCTCTCTGTCTTGAAAAATAGACCATACGGAGTTCGATGCGAGTCCGTCATCGGTTGTAAAGTTGACGAACGCTTTACCATCGTAGCGAGAAACGCCGCCGTTGTAGGTGCCGAACCAGAGGAATCCGTCTCGGTCTTGATAGATCGGCCGGATGTGGTTATTTGCCAATCCATCTAAATAAGTATAGTGTTTCCACGTCCCATGTTTGAAAGGTGGAAAACGGAAGTCAACATTCTCAAGCGTATTTTGTGAGATAACAGAAACAATTTTGTTTGAATCCTCACGCTGCGCCTTCAAGGTGTGACAACGTAATTGATACTGTCCAGTTCTAAGATTGATAAATTTATATTGACCTCTATTATCCGAAAGGGTCGTTGCCTGTCTTTGACTGGAACCGTTTTTTCCGAGTAAGAATGCTTCGACAACAACACCGACATGTGGCGTATTATCAAACTTCAACAGGGACCCAGAGATGCTAACAGCCTTCCGTAACGTCAAATTCATATTCACACGAGCACCCGCAGAAAGCGGCACTCCCGTCCAATTACCTTTATCTCCGTGGGTTACTTCGATGTCGTAGTCCCCGTTTGCTGGGTAGACTGAAAACTGGTAACTACCTTTGGTATCGGTTTCTGTTTTGGCAATTAGGGTGCTGCCTTGCCAGAGGTGTACGGTGGTGTTAGATAAGGTCTTTCCCGTCTCATCCGTTACAATCCCAGTTATCACTGCACGTGTGGATGGAAGCACACGCGCTGCAAACTCCCACTTCTGGAGTTCGTTTGAAACTTTCACCAGACAGCGATTTTTACCCGGACGCAATGAAACGATAACCTTATCTTCATCTATGCGGACGGGTCTCTTCGCTGGCTGTGTGTGTACCTTTTGACCGTTGAGAAAAACCACAACGCTATCATCACTGCCGACAAGGATCTCTCCATCACTACCCTGATCGCTTTCCAATAGACAGAACGCATAGCAGACGGCTTCTTCATGTTTTCCAATTGCACGCCGCAGATCAATGATGTTTCCTTCGGTACGGTATACCGTCCATGTCAACGTTTTACCTTCAGCAGTCGTCACTGTATCGCCAGGTTTCGGATTAGCAAGAGCCTCGCTGTTGGCTGAGGCGAGGAAATCGGTCTCCAAATCCTCTGGAAAGAAAGGACCCAGCACCAACCACTCTTTGATAAACGTGCCGTCAACCGGATGAGTGGGAACACTATCTTGGGCGTGTGCAACGGCAATGTAGAAACAAAAGAAAACTATAACACTACATTGCCCAAGAAAAAGTCTTTGCATCTGTTTTATAATCTTCTGGCAGTTTAACTTTGCTAAGTTTTTACAACGCTTTGATTACCACAATCGTCATATCGTCGTTCTGTTGAGTCTCACCGGAAAAATCACGGACATCGCTAATAATCGCATCAATCACACCTTCTGCGTTCACCGTTTCGTCCAGTCCTTTGATAAGATCGACCAAACGATCCGTCTCCATATAGAGCCGGTTGGGGGTGTCCCGTTGAGGTGCTTCAGCAATGCCGTCGCTGAAAAGGATAATTGCATTTCCAGACTTCAGCGCAATGGGCGGTGTTTCTTGATATTCAGAAAATCGAAAAGCACCCAACGGTGTTCCGTCTATTGGGAGTTCTTCAACATCGCCTTCACCGCGCTTGATAATAGGATAAGGGATTCCGGCGTTAGCATATTTAAGCGTCTTATCCGTCGGGTCAATGGTCAGTATCGCCATCGCACAATTGGTATACCGTTGAAATCGAGGGTAAAGGTCCTGGTTGAGTGCCTCTAACATTTGAGATGGAGACACCCCCACCTTTGCTTCAGAATGAAGCACCCCAGAAGATAGAACGGCATTCATTGCACCTTTCATACCTTTGCCGGTCACATCTGCCAGCACAACAGCGAGCGTGCCATTGCTGAGATGGATATAGTCAAAGAAATCGCCACTGACGGTGCGGGCGGAGATGCAAACGCCTGCAACCTCAAGTCCTGGTACTTCAGGTGCGGTTTGCGGTATCAACCCCATCTGCATCTCTCTCGCATCAGCGAGTTCTGAAACCGCTTCCCGCTGATAGGCTAAAACTTGCTGTCGCTGGTGGTAGGAGCGATGTGCCAAAATACCACAAAACAGTATTAATCCTACAATCGCACTACCTAAAGGATAGAGAATCCATCCATTTTGGTGCCATGGCAATACAACTGTCAACGTCAGGCTTGCGGGAGCAGAGTAGTTTAGGTCCCGGTCAATGGCAACGACCTCAAAGGTATAAGTTCCCGGTTTGTCAAAACTGATGTTGAACGTATCCGATAGGGTCGGTTCGCGCCAATCGGAGTCAATCTCTTTGATGCGAACCCGATATTGTCGCTTTTCTTTCACGGTTTTGAAGTCGATACTGCTGTACTTGATGGTTACACGAGTATTGGTGGTAATGTCTTTAATTGTCTCAAGAGAGCCAGTTTGTGCAGACATCTTGTGGCTCTGAACTGAAACGATACGCACCCGCGGTGGAATCCGATTCGGATTGTATTGGGTCACCCCATCAAACGTTGCAAACCAGAGCCTCCCCTCCGGATCTTGACAAATTCCCGAAACCCCATTACTTATGAGTCCATCTCGTGTATCTAAAGATACCCATGAGGTGCCATCATATTGAGAGACACCCCCGCTGAATGTTCCAATCCAGAGAGATCCCTCTTCGGCTTCGTAAATTGAGGACACATCATTTTGTGCGAGTCCATCATGGGTCGTGAAATTAACAAGTTGATCACCATCATATCGAAAGACACCGCTGCCTCGGGTTCCAAACCAGAGGGCTCCCTCTCGGTCTTGATGGATCGCCCAGACAGAGTCGGATACAAGTCTGTCATTAGTAGTAAAGTTGACGAACTTTTCACCATCATATCGAGAGACACCCCCACCTCGGATTCCAAACCAGAGGGCTCCCTCTCGATCCTGATAAATTGAGATGACATCATTGTGTGTGAGTCCGTCATCAGTAGTGAAGTTGACAAACTTTTCACCATCGTATTGAGAGATCCCACCACCGGTTGTTCCAAACCAGAGGAATCCCTCTCGGTCTTGATGGATCGCCCATACGGAGTTAGATGCGAGTCCGTCATCGGTAGTGAAGTTGACGAACTGATTGCCATCGTAATGGCACACACCGCCGTCTTGTGTTCCAAACCAGAAGAATCCTTCTCGATCCTGATAAATTGAGATGATGTCATTTTGTGCAAGTCCATCATCCGGCGTAAAGTTGATAAACTTATTGCCATCATATTGACTAATTCCACTGTCTGTTCCGAACCAGATGGAGCCCTCCCGGTCTCGGTAAATTGTGTAAATATCATTGCTCACAAGACCATCAGCAGTCGTGAAGTTAATCAATCCGCTGCTATCGTATTGGCTGACTCCGTCACCCGAGGTTGAAAACCAGAACAATCCTTCTCTGTCTTGAAAAATATCCCATATATGGTTAGATGCAAGGCCATCGGTGGTAGTGAAGTTGACGAACTTTTCACCATCGTAGCGAGAAACACCACCACCGTTTGTTCCAAACCAGAGGAATCCATTTCGGTCTTCATGGATCGTCTCGATAGAATTGTGAAGGAGTCCATCAGTGGTTGTAAAATTAACAAACTGATCATTATCGTATCGAGAAATTCCGTCGTCTGTTCCGAACCAGAGGAATCCTCTTTGGTCTTGATGGATCGCTCGGACAGTATCGTTAGCGAGTCCATCAGTGGTAGTGAAGTTAACAAACTTTTCACCATCGTATTGAGAGATACCACCACCGATTGTTCCAAACCAAAGGGATCCCTCTCGGTCTTCATGGATCGCCAAGGTGTAGTTAGATATGAGTCCATCGTCGGTAGTGAGGTTAACAAACTTTTCACCATCGTATTGAGAGATACCATCGCTTGTTCCAAACCATAAGCGGCCGTCTCGGTCTTGGTGGGTCGTCAAAACAACGTTAGCTGCAAGTCCATCGTCGGTAGTGAAGTTGACGAATTTTTCACCATCATATTGAGAGACCCCATACCCCAAAGTACCGAACCATAAAAATCCGTCTCGGTCTTGGTGGATTGTCCAGACAGAGTCACCTGCGAGTCCGTCGTCGGTAGTGAAGTTGACGAATTTTTCACCATCATATCGAGAGACCCCCCCTGTGTCAGTTCCGAACCAAAGGAAACCCTCCCGGTCCTGATAAATCCTCCGGACATGGTTATGTCCCAACCCATCAAGGTAAGTATAGTGCTTCCATGTTCCATGTTTGAAAGGCGGAAAATGAAAACTTATATTAACCGTACTTTGTAGGTCAACATGGACGATTGTGTTTAGATTACTGTCATGCGTGTCCCAGGTGTGGCAACGTACCTGATACGACCCAGCAATCAGGTTGGTGAATTGAAACCTACCTCTGCTGTCTGAGCGAGTCGTTGCTCTCTTTTGACTGGCACCATCCTCTCCGATCAAAATTGCCTCTACAAGCACACCAGCATTTGGGGTATTATTGTCAAGTGCCAATAGGTTCCCAGAGATACTAATAGCCTTCTGTAACGTCATGTTCATTTTCGCACGAGCACCTGCAGAAAGTTGGACCCCCGCTTTCCAATCACCCTTGTTCCCAAGGGTGGCTTGAATATCGTAGTGTCCAGTTGCTGGGTAGACTGAAAACGAGAAAAAGCCTTCGGCGTCAGTTTCTGTTTTGGCAATCATGGTACTGCTTTGCCATAGGTGCACGGGGACATTGGCTAAGCTCTTTCCTGACTCATCGGTAATAATCCCGGTTATCACCGCACGTGTCGGTGGAAGCACACGCGTTGTTAATGCCCAATTCCCAAACCCGTTTGAGACCTTTATCAGGCAGCGGTTTTTACCCCGACGCAATGAAACAGTAACCCTATCTTCATCCGCGACGAGTGGCCTGCCAACTATTTGCGTGTGTACCCTTTGATCGTTGAGAAAAACCGCGACGCCATCATCGCTGCCAACAAGGATTTCTCCGTCGCCATCCATATTGCTTTCCAGCAGGCAGAACACATAGCAAACCGCTTCTCGATGGTTTCCAACGGCATCAAGCAAATTGACAATGCTTTCTTCGGAGCGATATACCGTCCACGTCAAGGTTTCTCCATTAGCTGTGGTGAGTGTATCACCCGGTTTGGGGTTAACAAAAGCCTCACCGTTAGCCGAGGCGAGGAAGTCGGTCTCCAAATCCCCTGGAAAGAAAGGACCCAGCACCAACCACTCTTTGATAAACGTGCTGTCAACGGGATGCGTGGGAACACTGTCTTGGGCGTGTGCAACGGTAATGTAGAGACTTAAGAAAACAAGAATCCAACACCGTGCAGAAAAGAGGTTACGCATCTGTTCTCCAGATAAAACTATTCATGCCAGCATATTTGCCGAATAAAAAAGCCTTCAATTATTATTTAATGACACGACTTGTCAGTGAAAAGGGTGCATATTTTTAGAGGGCAAAGGGCTTTAAAACTTATTTATGAGATACGCCCTAATAAACGATAATAGCACATTTAGCAAAGAAAGTCAAATCAGGGAATAACTGTTTGTGGTAGGCAAATCTATCAATTTTCAGTGGTATGATGGCGTTTGAAAATCATCCAATCTCCATACGCAGAAAAGAGAGAAACGTACCAACGAACAGTACCAGTAGGAACAGAATCAACAGCAGGAGGTCGATGATTGCGGCATTAAAATCCGCACGAAAACGGTGTTGATCCTCAAATTTCGGGACGGCATCGAAGTTCACAGGTTTTTGCGATGTGCCTTCCGGGATACCGACCGCATGCGGACTTTCAGGGTCTGCGCGATCCGTATCAATGAGGAATTGCCGGAACTGTTTGGCGTATTGGCGTGTTTGAGTGATGAAGTCTAAATGGCGAGGTAAGCCGGTGCCCGCAAGTCCTTCAAAAGCGTACTGCACAATAGCTGCTGGCGAAATACGGGTAAGCGACCGAGCGGCTTGGATCTGACGGATTTCCGCTGAAAGGTAACCTGCATGCAAGTGGTCCCGTAATTCTGCGTCTTTATTGACATATTCCGCACCTAACGCTGTCGCGATTGTCGCCGGCGTTTCTTGTCTCGGAGGTTCCTTGATCCGAGCAAAGTAGCGTCCCCGCAATTCTTCGCGTGAATCCCGGGCGCGCGCCATAAATTCTCTGGCGGAAGGACGGGCGTGCAAACGGTTACCAAGGGAACCGAGGGCGTTTGGCAGTAGTACCACCCAGACCGTCCAAATCAATAATAGAATCGCCAAGCTCGTTGAGGACTCTTTGATCCGACTCGAAACAAGGATTCCCAAAAAAATAAAAATTGAGGTGTAAATCAACGCGGCACAGACGATCAAACCCAACCTGACCCAATGGCTGCTGTTGAATGGAACGGCTCCCGAAAGGTATATGATGAAGATACTGACAAGCGTTCCAAACAAAAACGGAATTGCAATCGTAAAGAAAGCGCCGAGAAATTTACCACAAATCACGGCATTCCGTGAGATACTGTTTGACAGTATCAACCGCAATGTACCCCGTTCTTGTTCACCGGAGATTGAATCGAACGTAAACAGAATACCCATGAAACTTAATAGAACAGCCGTCACGAATCCCCAATCGATTCTGATATAGTTCGGCATGATGCTTCTTTCGCTTGGCACCTGCTCTGCAATGAACAGTATATCAACATTGGGGGGATAGGCTAATGCCCATATCTCTGTGAATTCGTAGAAATCATCTCCGTTCCACCAGCGACGTGTCCGTCCTTCAGTACTGCCACGGACTTCGTCGAGCAGAAGTTTTTCTCCACCGTCTGCGCAGAAGGCCAGAGGACTCGGTTTTTTATAGAGATGCCCAGGACCCCTTAGAGCCAGATCATACAGCGTCTCACACCGAGATTGCAATCGGTTTTGTGATCCAATAGTCCGCCCGCGATAGATATCGATGCGCTGCTTGTATTCTCCAAGATACACAACGGCATTGACAATCATCAGTATTAGAATTAATAGTGTTGTCAGTGCGAAACGGAGACTGCTTAGGTGATCGTACAGTTCCCGTATGACGATGTGAAAAATCATTTTTTTTACCTAAATCTCCTGCCTGACGAAAATGGCGAAGGTCGCCAAGAACAACGCAACATTGAGTAACACCAACAACTGCAGGTCGGGGAGTGCCCGTGTAGCGTTTATCCAGAGACTGGCACGTTGATAGACAAATCTCGGCAGATCGTCTAAGTTGATGGTACCCTTATCGCTGGCAAACCACTGTCGACTTGAAAAAGCATCTTCATCATAAAAGTAATTAATCAGCGTACGGCGGTAGTGGCGTGCCGCCTCAAAGAAGTCGGCAACACCATCAAGATCTGTTCCCAACCATGCCTGTGTCGCGAGATTATACATCGCTGCCGGGGAGAGTCGAAGTAGATTCTGCGCGATTCTGGCTCTCCGAAAACGAATTTGATCTAATGCTGGCAGGCGTATCAATCCCATTTTCTCTGCTGCATCAATGCGCAAGGGTGCTAAGAATTGATGGTAGCGGATGACATACGGGACGCGTTTTTCAGATTCCGGGCTGATGAATTGCCAATCATACGCTCTGAAGTCTATACGCATCAGTGTTCTTTGGTTACTGAGACCCACATTTAATCCACCGCGAGAACCCTCTACGTCAAAGTGTTCGCTTTCGCCTGCAACCCCATCGTTCTGAAGATATTCCATCGCCTCTTCATTGGCTGCCTCCCGTATTTGCCACATCGCATCGTAACTCGAATCTAACCGACTCCTTTGAGGCTTTATCAGTTGATCAACCACTGATACACTCAGAGAAGGATAAACCAATACCAGGACCACCCAGACAAATAGAGAGAGCATGAGTGCTGTTGCCGTCCGGTGCACCGAAGCAGAGATAAAAAATCCTATCAGGTAGATAGCAGAAAGATAGATAATCGAAGTGAGCAGGATACCCGCAATTCGTAGAAAATCCGCTTCACTAAAGACAATTGAACCCGTTGATACTATCCAAATCAAAGCGATGATGAAACTAATAATGAGTGGCAGGATTAGACACGTCATTGCACCAACGTACTTCGCACCCAAGATGCTACCCCGTCTTACCGGGTTGCTCATTGTCACCCGCATTGTGCCGCTTTCACGCTCACCTGCAATCGCATCGTAGGCGAATAGCAGTGCCAATAATGAAAGCACGAACTGAAAAACAAAAACGAGGTCGATTCGGTAGAAATGATCGATGAAAAGATTACCGGAACTGTGGGTATGTGCATCCCACAAGACAGGGACATGGGTATAATAAATCCGCAGCGTATTGCCGAGTCGGCTGTCCATACCCGCGTTAAAAATACTCAGCGAATTCGGCGGTCGATCGACCTTTGGCATTAAAAAGGAATAGGTTCGGGTGGCTAAAAGTTCATCACGGTGCGCATCTCTGGCGGCATTGTAACCCGCTAACCGTTGTTCATAATCGTTAATTCTGATGAACATGGTTGTGGCAACCAGCAGCAAGCAGGTAATCACCGTAATCGCAAAACGAAATGTGATCAGATGGCCGAGAATCTCGCGCCTCAGTAGCACCCAAAACATTAAACAATTCCTTTGTGTCGGTTTAGGTAAGTGTCGTTGATTCGGGATAATTATAAACTAATGTGCATTTTTGTCCAAGATTTAAAGATTTTAATTAGGGTGAATTAAAAAATAAAAGACACTTTCCGCCGGTAGGTTCGGTTTGGCGTGTATCCATAGGTGTCAATTTTAGAAAAATAACCAGCGTGACCCCCAGGCCGGTAGGTTCGGTTTCCTAGAAGAAACACCGTTTTTGCTTGGGTGTTTCTTGTAAGCAAAAACACCGAACCGGATTCTACGCGGAAACCTTGAAGACTTCAAAACCCTCTTTAGTCCCGTAGGGTTTATTTGCTTGGGTGTTTCTTCAGCATTTCTGTAGCAGCGTAAAGACCAAAGGTCCCAAGCCCCAGAGGGGCGGCATTTGTGGAACTGATGTTATCCAATGCCACGAAAAATCGCTAAATTGACACCTATGGGGCAGGTTTTGTGCCTGCCCCTACATTACTTTTGTGAATTAAAGCATTGGTTGCTATTATTGTGGTCGCAGTGATTTATGAGGCACCCTTAATTAATCCTGAGAATGATAGTCTTCAGGATTCAGATAGACGGTTACCATACCCACAAAATTCAGAAAATAGAAAACGGCATCGTTCTTGGGTTCGATGCGATTGTCTTCCGTGCGCTTCACTAACGCTCCGTCTATTAACATTTCCACAGTTTCCGCCATCTCGCTTTCTGAGATGCTGCACCCGTTTGCCAAGTCCGCGACCGATTTCTTGCCTCCCACTAACTGTCTTAAAACAGCGACTACGGTAGGATTCGTAAAGTATTTCGCAAGATTCACGATTTCAGCATCCGGTGCCTTGGATATGAATTTATCGGTGCTGGTCGTCCAGATAGAGCCACGGCTTGACCGCTGTCCAGAAGCGGCACGATAAGCACCGGCATAGCACCATGTGATCGGATCTTGTGCATCGCTGTGGAGTCGGAGTAAGGCATCAAGTGCATCTCTTTTACCTAAATCAATAGAAGCGTTTGCGTTAGATGCAATGGTATTAACTTGCTCTTGCAAGTCGGTGATCTGGCGTTGCATCGCTTCCAACTTTGCTTCAACCTCGGATGGGTTTCTCACTTCGTCTGACATGCTAATATCTCCTTTCAGTTGGTGTTGGGAATGGTGTTCCGTTTCGATTGTAATGTCTAATGCCTCTTGAATCATGAACTCGTACTGCTTTAATCGCTGTCTCGCCCGATGAAGGCGACTCTTAATCGTGTTTTCAGATACGCCTAAGAACTCACCTATTTCTGAAGAGGTCATCTCTTCAAAATAGTGGAGTGTGATAACTTCTCGGTCCCTCTCTTTCAACTTGGTAAGGAGGCTTTTGACCAAGTCGTGTTGCACTTCGGCAGTTGTCTTCGCATGTTCCCTCGCAATATACCGAGAATATGCCTCTGTCTCTATTTCTGAGATATGGATCTCTTGCAATGCCTCGGTCTGTAGCCGATTTTTTCGGTACCATGCGATACACAGATGATTCGCAATCGCATAGAGCCACCCTGAAAACTTTGCTGGATCGTTTAGCGTTGCGAGTCTCTGATGGACTCGCAGGAAAGTCTCCTGTGTAATATCCTCTGCGGTCTGAAAATCCCCTACTTTCCGAAACACAAACGCGTGAACCTGTCGTTGATACTTTTCAATCAACATCGCGAAGGCATCTTCATCACCTGCAAGGATGCGCTGGACCAAGGCAACATCGTCAGTTCTCATCTGTTATCTCCAGAAAGCGGATTACATATTGCTCGGATAGATGCCCTTACAAAATGCGTAACGACATGTTATCCGTTCTCTTCAGTATATAATGACGCGAGCAGAGAAAAAAGGGTGCATAATTTTGAAAAAAGTAGATTTGAAAGGAAAATATTTGTCGGAGGGTTGCCTAAAATATGACGTTACAGTGGCGAAGGTTCAAAAAACCGCGTATCGGTGTTTCTAAAACCCCTTTTCAACTGTTTTTGGCAGCGATAGTCTCCTTCAACTGTAATGCCTAATTCCTCTTGAATCATGAATTGATATCTCTTTAACTGCTGTCGCGCCCGGTGGAGTCGACTCTTAATGGTATTCTCGGACACACCTAAATGCGCCCCTATTGTCGTCATTTTTGGTGAAGTTGAAAGAAAAAACAAACTCGCAGAATATTAATGTTAGGTTTCAAGACGATACGGCACTGTCTTTGGACAAGGCAGCATAATTTTACAATATTGCCCAAGCTTTAGAATTTCCTAATGTATTCAGACTTATAGAATTGTCAATTCATCTTCTTCACCACTCTCTTCTAAGACAACCCCTAATTCCTTCGCGACCGCACCGAATGCCTCGGATTGTGGTGATTCTGAATGTCCAGCGACAATCGGCACGCCGATGTCACCCGCAGTACAGACCTCAGCATCAAGCGGAATCTGCCCCAAGAACGCAACACCGAATCGTTCGCTGATGTTTCTACCACCATTTGCCCTAAAGATCTCTGTCTTTCCATTGCAGTGCGGACAGAGGAAATAACTCATGTTTTCAATAATACCGAGAATAGGGACACCGAGGCGTTCAAACATCGCAACACCGCGTCGAACATCGGCGAGCGCGACATCTTGAGGGGTCGTAACAATGAGTGCACCGGTGAGCGGAAGTGCTTGCGTTAGAGAGAGTGCGACATCACCCGTCCCCGGCGGGAGATCAATGATCAGATAATCGAGTTCACCCCAGTCTACATCACCGAGAAGTTGGCGGATGGCAAGGTGTAACATCGGTCCCCGCCAGATCATCGCTTGCTCTTCCGGTGCCATAAATCCAATCGACATGAGCGGAATGTCGTGCCGAACGAGCGGAATAATCTTACGTCCCGGACTCGTCTTCGGCTGTTCCTGAATACCCATCATCGTCGGGATACTGGGACCGTAGGCATCTGCATCCAGCAAACCGACTGCGCTCCCCGCATTCGCCAAGGAGATCGCGAGGTTGGTGGCGACAGTAGATTTTCCTACGCCGCCCTTTCCACTGGCAACCGCAATTTTATATTTAATATTTGGTAACGTTATATTCTGTTGTTGCTGCTGTGGCTGTGGTGTCGGTTGTCGAGGTTGTCGCCCAGAAATTTGTGAACCGCTGATAACTTGAAGTTCGGGATGTCCCTTCGCTGCAGAACTGGGCTGAGATTTTGGCTTCTCTTTCTCGCCTTTTTTTATAAATCGCATATCTATTCTCCTAATTGATTCGATTTTATTCGCGGGGTTACAAAACTCTCCAGCGGTTGGATTGCCCAACTAAACTTTGGACAATTGTAGCATAGGCTGTTAGCCTGTGGTTCTATAACATTTGCTGTTGGATTGCTGTGTCACCGATCTGCAGCTTCCCCTTATTTTTTAAGTTCTGGAGTGTGCGAAACTCATGGAAAAATCCTACGACTACAGGGCCACAGGAGACCAACAGTTTCCTATGCTACAAAAGAGTATCCGATTAGAACCTTTGACCATCCTAAAATTGTCCAAACTTTAGTAAGATTAGGCCAAGCTTAATTTTCAGGTTTGATATGTCCGAGATGGACGATTGTCATACTCACGAAGTTCAGGAAAAAGGAGACAGCATCGTTTTTAGGTTCGATTCGGTTGTCTTCTGTGCGCGCCACTAATGTCGCGTCCATTAACGTCTCTATGGCTTTCTCTACCTCCCTTTCTGGAAGACCACACCCATCTGCCAAATCCGAGACCGATCTCTTTCCCTCTACCAACTGTCTCAAGACAGCGATGACGTTAGCGTTTGTGAAGAGACTCGCAAGATTCACGATGTCGGCATCCGGTGCTTTAGATAGAAAGTTATCAATGTTATCCGCCCAAAATGCAACGCGGCTCGTCATATTTCCCGGAGAGGTGCGGTACCCACCTACATAGCCCCATGAGATTGGTCTCTCAGCATCATAGGGGACACGGCGTAAAGTCTCAAGTGCCTCGCTTCTTCGGGACGCAAGAAAAGCATCCGATTCAGCAGCGATCACCTTAATTTGCTGTTGCAGATCAGCAATCTGGCGTTGCGTTTCTTCCGCGTTTGCTTCGATCTTGGATTCATCTCTCACTTCTTTTGTCATACTAATTTCTCCTTTCAACTGGTTTTGGGAACGGGGGCCCGCCTCGATTGTAATGTCTAACGTCTCTTGAATCATGAATTCGTACTTCTTTAACCGTTGTTGCGCACGCCGGAGCCGACTCTTAATCGTATTTTCTGATACGCCTAAAAACTCGCCTATTTCTGAAGATGACATCTCTTCAAAGTAGTGAAGCGTGATAACTTCTCGGTCGCTTTCCTTCAACTTCGCAAGGAGTTTTTGAACGAGATCACGCTGTGCCTCAGCAGTGGCCTCTTCGTGTTCCGCAGCGACATATTGCGAGTACGCCTCTGTCTCTATCTCTGACATGTCGATCTCTTCCAGCGGCTCGATTTGTAGCCTGTTTTTACGGAGCCATGCGATACAGCGTCGATTCACAATCACATAAAGCCACTTTGGAAACAGTTTCGGGTCTTCTAAGGTTTCCAATCGCTGGTAGACTTGCAAGAAAGTCTCTTGTACAATATCTTCAGCGATCTGAAAATCATCAATGTTTCGTAATGCCTGCGCGTGGACCTGCTTCTCGTACTTTCTGATCAAACTCGCAAAAGCATCCTCATCGCCTGCAAGGATACGTTGGATCAATACAACATCTTCGTTTTTCACCAAAAGACTCCAGCGTGCATTTTTGTTCACTTATAATTAAAGACGCGAGTTATCGCAAAAGAGGTGCATAATTTGGGAAGGTGGTCAAGGGGGGTCCCTACTTTTTATTTTCGGTTTCACTGTAATCTAAAAATTCATTAGGGATCTGTGAACTGGGATAGTCTTTGTTTTTCTCTCGATTCAAAATGGGTTCGAGGATTTCGTGGTTCCAATAGTCTGGAATGGTGTTTGGGCGGACGATCCATACAAGGAGCATTGTACGTCGTTTGTCCGTATCGTTTTTTCGGACGGAATGCAGAAGACGTGCATCTCGCATCACTAATGAACCTGCTTTGACGCAAACATCCACCTGATCCGGATGGTCACTGAACATCACAGAATATTTCTCCTTAGATTCTGATCCGGGTTGATGGACATCACCGAGTTCGCTTCCATAGAGAAGTTTATCATGCAAATCAATGCGCCTGTAATGTGTGCCCGGAATAACCTTTAAACAGCCGTTTTCTGGTGTTGTATCGGTGAGGTAATACTTCATAAAGATATGTTGGGGCCAAGGCGCGCAACTGATTGGATCGTTCCAATAGTAACAATCTTGATGCCAATAGAGTGGCGGTGCTCCTGGATCTTTCGTCAGAATCGTGATGCCTCTGGCGACTGGGAAATCGCCAAACCCCATTTCTTCTAAGGCATTGAGGGTAGGTTGCCATTCTAATAATTTCTGAACAAGCGTATTGTCTTTGCTTGTAACTTGTAGATGATGCCCATGGTATCTGGTGGCTTCTGGTTGCGTATAGTTCGCGAGAAGTTGTTCTGATTCGTCTCGAAGTTCCTGCAAGAATGCATCTGTGAGAATGTTGTCGATGATGCAGAAACCATCGCGAATCATTTGCTCGCGTTTTTGTAAAGCGACTTCAGGGGACATTAAAGTTCTCCATATAGGTTTATTTATACCTAACCCAAGTTGCTACTAACGGATTTTGAGCATTTCAACACAGTTTTTCAGACACTTTTCCCACCGCAGAGGGGTGAAATGTCTATTGTTTTCTGATGATCCAAACTACCGGCAACACACTATATGATTTCGCTGCCCACGATGTGTTTACGTCTTCGCAGAATTCCTAACTGGGCAGGATTTCAATTCAATGCCTGCGCGGAATTTCTCAATAAATGCCTGTTCGTGCTGGCTCAATCCCTGTTCCGCTTCTTCCCTACGGCTCTCCAACTCATTAGATAGGTTGAATTGTGCTCTTACAGAGTTTAACAATTTTTGGAATTCTTGTGATTTTTTTCGTTTTCATATAGAAATCGCACTCTCATTGCTGCTCCCTTTGCAACTCAGGATCGCCTTCTGGAGATTCAGACAAATACTCATCAAACCAAGTAAGTACCCGCTGCCAATAGTCAACCACATTCGGATAACGTCCCTGTTGCGGTGTATGCCCTTCATCCTCATATCTCGCCAAAACTGCTTTTTTCCCGAGTCTACGTAAGCCTGAGAACATTTCTCCTGCCTGCGGGACAGCAGCGTCGTCTAATGCGCCAACAATCAATAATAAGGGTGTTTCCACCTTGTCGAGGAAAAAGATGGGGGAGTTTTCAATATATCGTTCTCGGAATTCCCAAAGGGAACCCCCCATTTTGCCCTGACTCCTTTCCGCCCAAGTAATCCAAGGGCTATCTCCGCCTTCTGTTAAATATCCGTAGAAACTAATCAAATCGCTAATCGGTGCACTACTGACAGCAGCCGCAAATCGAGACGTTTGGGTAATCAATGCATTGACACAGTATCCTCCGTAACTGTGCCCCATCACCCCTAAACGTTTGGCATCAGCAATTCCTATGTCAACTACTGCATCTATACCAGAGAGAACACACTCGGTTAATTCCTGAATCGGTGCGTTGGTTTGCATAGGCATATCTGGAAGAAAAACAACGTAACCTTGCTTCGTGAGCAGAAAATTATGTCCCGTACCATCTGTTCCGAAATCGTTGCCCCTGTGTGATAGAAAAGAACCCCCATAAACCTGTGTGATTAACGGGTAACTCCGTCCTTCAACATAGTCTGCGGGGAACAACAATGCGCCCCTTAACTGTTTTCCAACGGGAGTCTGCCAAGTAATACTCTGAGAAGTACCGAGAGGTGCCTTTTCAATGCCGGAATTTAGGCGGGTAAGTTGTCTTGGGTTTTGAAAGTCAGCATCCGCTATCCACACCTCGGACGGATGGCTTATATCTTCAACACTATAAAAAATATCGCCCGTCTGAGGTGCAACATCCATATTTCCCTTCCTATTATACACCCGCGTTTCTTCAACCAACCTTGTGATTTTCCGAGTTTTCAGGTTGATGCGATGAAACCCATGTTCTGTCCCCCTCAATGTCTGAACGGACACCGACTCAGTATTGTCTGGTGACCAGACGGTATCTGCTTCAGCCTGTCGAACAAGCCGAACAACACGTCCGTCAAATCCATCTGTTAGTTTTTCAATGGCTCGACTGGCGACCTCAATGCGCCAAAGATGCCCTCGGGCAATACAGAACAAGTGTTGGCTATCTGTACTCCATAAAGGCGGGTGTGAACTGTTTGCCAGTTCGATATCGGTACGCTGCGTGAGATTTACTTGGCTACCGTCAGTTGTCGAAATCAGAAAAAGCTCCGATTTTGATGCTTCGATTGAAAGGGGATACCCCTCTGTTATATAAGCAATATAGCGACCATCTGGAGACCAACTAAATAAAAGTCCATGGGACTTCAGTGAATCCGCAATCAACTTTGGCGGAATGCCATCAAGCGGAAAAAGATAAAACTCGTACATTCCTTGAGCGTTTTCTAATTTCTCAAATCCCCGAAAGTTCACAACCCCGACAGTTGTACTATCAGGTGAAAGACGAAGACCAAATGGATGGAATTCTCGCGCTAACGTCTGGACTTCCCCCGTTGCGACTGTTATCACGCCTACATCTGAGCGAAACCAATGTCCCCACGAGGGCCACCATAGTTCAGATTCACCTTCGGGATTTTCTTTGTTTACAGGTGTTTCCTCAGGAGCACAACTCGTAAAGACTGTAACAGATACCGCTTCTTTGTCTGGCAGTGTTTCTTCGATCACCTCTGTTTCCGGTTGCAGCTTGACAACGATACGCGTTCCATCAGGTGTCCAGAGCGGCGGTGGACCGCTCTGCAAAAACGGTCGAATTGTGACCTCACTCGCGAGTCGCGGCTCATTTTCACCCCTTTCCCATACCCATAGCTGTGCCTTCCCATGCTTATCCGAATAAAAAGCCAGTTTCTCTCCATCTGGGGACCATGCAGGTCTATAACTTGTCCCCCAATTCGGTGTGAGATTTCGTGATTCTCCGTTCTTAACAGTAGCAAGCCAAATTTCACTTCCTTCAAACTGCTGGTTCAAACCTGATGGTAGGAAACGTTCAGATATTCTCTTTGCTTGATGTCTACGATAACTCTGGACAGCAACAGCAAGCTGCCTGCCATCAGGCGAAACAGCAATTGAATGAGAATTAGAGAGAAGTTCCAGGCAAAGAATATCATTAATACTTTCCAGTATATCGGTACGCTTCATCGTTTTATCCTTGTCGATCAAATCAAATTCTCTAACTCGGTGAGAAATCCGTAATATCTGTTAATTCTGAAATCCCACTTATTTTTTCGAGATCCTCAAGGATAATCGTTTTGGCACCATCGCTGATAGCAACCATTGCGAGCGCCGCTGCGATACCGATCGTAATGCCGAGCATCGTCAGTAAGGAACGCAATTTGTTCGCGAGCAGTGCTCTGATTGCCACGGCGATGGATGCAATGAAGATCATTCGGATTGCCTTGAGGGGTCAGGTAATAGATATGTCAGTTAACAACCTTTTTGACTAAACCGTTCGGCAGGCATCTATCCAATCTCCCGGTTAAGAATCCATAATCATTGGCGTGAGGAGGCAGATATGTCCTTCGTCGCCACTCGGTTTAACAACAAGAGGTTTCATCGCATTCCTGAACGCCAGCGATACAGATGCCGTTTCAATATGTGAGAGTGTCTCTATCAGCATCTGCGCATTCAGACCGATACGGACGCTGCCAGTGCCAGACTCGGCTGCTAATGTCTCATGTATTTCGTCCTCTGTCTCAGAGGTCTTCGCCGAAATCCGAATCTGTTGCGGATTGATTTCTAAACAGACCAGAGCGTTTCTCGGATTTGCGCGTGCAAAAATATCACGCGTTGTATCCATTATAGATGCTTTCGGCACGACGACATGACCCTCAAAAGATGCTGGAATGACGCTATCATATTCTGGATATTCAGCGTCCACCAGTCGTGTCGTCAGCGTGGTATCCGCGTCTGCAAAGAGGATTTGGTTCTCAATACGTGAAATCCTTATCTCTGAGGCGTTGGCAAAGGTTCGCTCAATTTCTTTGACTGCTTTGAGTGGGACGATGAATCCATCCCCACCTCCAGATAGTTTGAGCGGTTCACAGTGTGTGAGTGCAAGTTGAACTGCATCGGTGGCAACGACTTCGGTTCTGTCTTCAAGAAGGTTAAAATAGAGCCCGTTTATAAATCGACGATCTTCTTTCGTGTAGGCAGCAAATCCAGTTTTATGGAGGACAGACCGTAGGATCTCTCCATTGATAGCGAATGCTTCCGTGCCAACAGAAGGTAGCTGTGGGAACTCCTTGTCGGGGAACCCGACGATTTTTCGAGTGCTATCACCACTGGTAATTTCAACTTGATCATCTGTTGTCGTTGCTAAGTCTATCGGTTTCTCAGCGGGCCACGCCTTAACAATATCCACCAATTTTTCAGCGGAGACAAGGATTGTACCTTCTGCTTTCACTGTTCCATCAACCTTCATTCTGATGCCGATTTCCGCATCCGTTGCCATACACTCAATCGTACTCCCTTCCGCTTGGATGAGAACATTTGAGAGAATATGCGCGGTGTCCTGACGATTCGCGACGCTTTCCAGCACTTGTAAGGATGCCAAAAGATCGTCTTTTTCAAAAGTTAATTTCATTCCAAAACCCTCGTTCAAATGATTGTAGAAGCAATCCTTCCGTTCAATTCTGATGTCTAATACCTCTTGAATTATAGATTGGTATTTCTTGAGTTGTTGTCGCGCACGGCGGATCCGACTCTTAATGGTGTTTTCAGATACACCCAAGAATTCGCTTATTTCTAAAGATGTCATCTCTTCAAAGTAGTGGAGTGTGATAACCTTGCGATCGCGCTCTTTCAACTTTGTGAGGAGTTTTTCGACGAGGTCGCGCTGCGCTTCAGCAGCTATTTTCGCGTGTTCTGATGCAATATATCGGGAATACGGTTCTGTTTCTATTCCTAATATGCAGATTTCTTCAAGGGGTTCCGTCTGTAACCTGTTCTTTCGGAACCATGCGATACACAGATGATTCACAATCGCATAGAGCCACTTTGAGAAGAGTGTCGGATCTTCTAAGGTTTCCAGTTTCTGATAGACTTGCAGGAAAGTCTCCTGCGTAATATCTTCAGCGATCTGAAAATCCCCGATTTTCCGCCGTGCGAACGCGTGGACCTGCCCTTGGTACTTTCTAACCAAACTCGCGAAAGCGTTTTCATCACCGGTAAGGATACGTTGAATCAAGGCGACATCATCATTTCTCATCGTTTCTTATCTCCAGAAAGACTATTTTCATTAATGGAACTAATAGCGTTTCCGTATTCGTGAATAGATAGGTCTGCATACCTCAAAAAGGCACCCTATCAATTCACTTCCTTATAGTGACGCGAATTCGACGAAAAAAGGTGCATAATTCTGCATTCAGAAGGGAGACGTGAAAATTGTTCTAAAGGACCGCTTGTAATTTCTTTCGGGGGTAGATTCAGAGATGTGAGTTTTTCTACGAGTGAAGACACGCGTTTTACAGTTTTCACAGTAAAACCCGTTAATCGATTGAAATAAAAAATGACGTAAACGCACGCTATGAGTGGGTTATGGGTGGTTTTTAGTGAACCCTCATGGAAGGGTCCTGTGAAATTTCATGCCTAAACTTCAGATATTAACAAATTAGGATATAGTTTTAATTATAAACATTTCAGAAGGATGGGGCGAGGTTAGATGAAGTTTAAGAATTTAATTCGGTAATGCATCAATAACCTCTTGGTAGGAGCGAGCTGTGCTCGCGATCCCTAAAGATTACCGAAATGTTTACTTGATCTTCATGAAACCTCGCCAGCGAAAAGGAGAAAACGAACCGGTGTCCCCTTTCCAATAACCAGTGCGAATCCTGCTTGCGAAGCGTGTCAGCAAGGGACACTTTCCTTTGTCCTCCTCGTGCAGCCGTTATGGTTTATCAAAAATCGTCT
The DNA here is from genome assembly GCA_003635255.1 of Candidatus Poribacteria bacterium. Classification (GTDB taxonomy): domain Bacteria; phylum Poribacteria; class WGA-4E; order WGA-4E; family WGA-3G; genus WGA-3G. The sequence goes on from PYJC01000160.1 coordinate 43,202, forward strand.
CGTCCAGCGTAACATCAATCTCTGTTTCTGTAAAGGTGTAATTGGCGTTTAATTCATTGTTACCGATGGACACTTGCCGGGAATTCGGGAACATCACACCGTTGTATTCGGCATAATCACCGAAGTGAATAATCACAGTATCACTGCTAAAAGTCGGATCGGTGTTGGGTGTCTTAATCCCAATGAGTAGATTGGAAGTTTTGTCGATGTAATAGAACATCTTCTCTATACCTTCTACACCGATGATCTGAATCACGAAGCATTCCTTACCTTGGAAAGTCTCATCTTCAAGTTGTCTAAACGCACTGCTGCCGTGTTGTTCGTAGCTTCGTTGAAGTGGTGTGATATAGACTTTCTGTTTGGCAATTTCAAGTTCCATTGCTGAAAATTCTGTTGTGCCGTCGTATAAAGTGGATTTCCAACCTTCGGTCCCGTTCCAGACAGCAGTTGAACTGTACCATTCATAGTGTGTTTTGGTATACGATTTTTTGCCAATGATGACTGCTGTTTCGACTATCCCTGGCATGGGCATGGGTTGTCCACCGAAGTGTGTCACTTGTGCGTCCCCAGAGCGTTTCACAGTCCGAATCTCGGACAACCGCTCCAGACCACCAACAGCCTCAAAGTGTCCCTTAAGAATACCTTCAACATCAGCCGAGGTATTGTAAGACATACCTATTGCAAAGAAAGCAATAATGGTGAATTTACTCAGTATTTTCATGATTTTACCTCTCAGTTTTGGTTTTGTAATAGTTGATTAATTGTTTATCGGGTAATTTGGAAGTGATATTGAGGGCGTTACGGTTTCTGGAAAATCGTCTCGTCCAGTGCAACATCAATCTCTGTTTCTGTAAAGGTGTAATTGACCGTTAATACACCGTTCCCGATGCGAATCTCACGGGAATTGGATAACACTACACCTTCATATTCCGTGTAATCAGCGTAGTGAAGAGTCACAACGCCACTGCCGAGCTTAGGGTCGGTGTAGGGTGCTTTGAATCCAACGAGTAGGTTGGAATCTTTGTCGATGTAGTAGGACATATCCTCTACACCGCGAACTTGGATCACGAAGCACTCCATGCCTTGGAACGTTTCATCTTCACCTTGTTGAAAAGCGGCACTGCCGTGTCGCTCATATATTGGCTGCAAGAGATCCGTGTAGGCTTCACCTTTGGTGCGTTGGGACTCCATTTCTGAAAGGGATGTTGTGCTACCTGATAAATTGGATTTCCAGACTGTTTCACCATTCCAGGCAGTTGTCTCATTGAAAAATTCCCCGAAGTCGAGTTTGAAATAAGATTTTTTCCCAATTACTGTTGCTACTTCGACTGCACCCGGTGAATTCATGGATCTTCCACCCAATTGCGTTAGTTGTGCCGGACCTGAACGTTTTAAACTCCGAATCTTAGATAGCCGTGTCAGACCGCCTATGGCGTTAAAATGTGATTCAAGAATATCTTCAAGTTTCTTACCAGTACTATCACGCTTACCTGGGATACCAGAGTTGCCAAATTGATTTCGCACAGCTGGCTTTGATGTAAGATTGAGAACAATGGGTGTGTCAATAAGTTCCACCGTCATCTCAGATGTGGCATCAAAACTGTAGGGCTGCTGAAAATGTGCTAAATATCGGTTGCTGGCTCCGAGCATCATTACAACCAGAACAATGGTCGACGTGGCGATTGCCCAAGGGACTATCGGTGGCTTCACGCCGGTAGGCGGTAGAGGTTTGATACGCGGAATCTCGCGCATGATGCTTTCTGTTAAAGTGGGGGATAGTTGGAAACTGCCGAGTGCCTCTTGAATCAGCAGTTCGTGTTTCTTTAAGCGTTGCAGCGCACGGCGAACGCGTATCCGAACTGTATCCGCGGACACACCTAAAAACTCGCCTATCTCTGCGTATGTCATTTCACCGAAGTAATAGAGGGTGATAACAGTTCGATCGCTCTCCTTCAACTTTGACAGTAAGTTTTTGACCAATTCGCGCTTGGCTGCCGCTGCACTTTCCGCCTGCTCTTCAGCAACATGTCTGGAATAGGAAGTTTTCTCTATCATTGTTATGTCTACCTCCTC
>PYJC01000161.1 GCA_003635255.1 Candidatus Poribacteria bacterium
TGACCTCTATCGCTACGGTATGTCTATGTTGGATTGCTGGAGCCAGACACTCCAGCTTTTTTTCTGTCTGGCTACCACCAATCCAAAACTTCGTAAATCCGCATACGTTTTTTATCACGTCGTATTATTTTCCAACGAATACGCACGGTTTCCACCGGGACCGCCCCCGATTGCCCACGTACCACGGAACAACGATTGGCGTTTCGGTGGCATCGTTTCAATGATTTCGTGGCTCAGGTTCAGTCGATGCCACTGTGCCCAGATGGAGTTGTAGCAGTTGAAAACCGCACACCGGGGGTTCGATGGATTCGTCCAATCATTCGCGGCATGCACAAGGCTTTCAGTGAAAATGACAACAGAACCCGGTGGGCAGCTATAGTCATCCATTACGTCGCGCATGCTCCCTTCCCACGGGGATTCGCTGATATTCGGACGATACTTGTCAGGACCGCCGTAATTGAAGTGCGCTTTGTGTGAACCACTGAGAAAAGAGGTAGCACCTTGTCCTGCTTTCACCTCCTCAAGCTCCCAAACGACACGCGTCAACCCTGCAAAAATCTTTTCACCGGCGACCTGATACCGCATCGCATTCGCCTGCTGCGGTGGACGCACAACGTGCGGCAGCCCGTTATCGCCACGTTCCGACACAGTCCAACCGGGTTCTCGGACAGTGGTAAAAGACCCCTCACACCGAAATCCGTAGCAATCGTCCATCACAAAAGGATCTTCGGACAGAATTTCATTGAGAACACCTACAATTGCAGGATGGTCAAGGAGGTTCTGAAGCGCGCCTTGATAACTTTGTCTTGCGCCCGCATACACTTCCGCTTTCATCTCTTCGATTTCTGAGTCCGATAATATTGATGGTAATAAAATCCAACCCCGTAAGTCGAAGAAAAACTTCTGTTCGGGTGTCATCGGCACGGGTGCATCATTAAACGTTTCTTTTGACATTGATATCTCCTTATTTGAATACTCTTGGCATCACGTGGTGTTATTTTCCAGTGAATACACACGATTCCCACCAGGACCACCACCGATTGCCCAAGTGCCACGGAATAAAGATTGCCGTTTCGGCGGCATCTTTTCTATGATTTCATGACTTAGATTCAATCGAAACCATTGCGCCCAGATCGAGTTATAACAATTAAACACAGCACAACGCGGATTGTCAGGGTTCGTCCAGTCATTAGTAGCATGTACAACGCTTTCAGTGAAAATGAGCACCGACCCCGGCGGACAGCTATAGTCCTCCATCATATCCTTTATCTTATTCTCCCAAGGGGATTCACTAATATTCGGACGGTATCGGTCGGGTCCACCATAGTCGAAATGCGCCTTATGAGACCCACTCAGAAAAGTCGTACCTCCCTGTCCAGCTTTCACCTCTTCAAGTTCCCAAATCACGCGTGTGAGTCCTGCAAATATCTTTCCACCGGCGACCTGATACCGCATCGCATTCGCTTGTTGTGGTGGTCGCACGACATGCGGTACCGTTGTGCCTTTTCCATAAGCAACGTTCCAGCCAGGTTTCCTGATCGTCGTAACCGAATTTTCACATCGAAAGCCGTAGCAATCGTCAAAGATAAATCGTTCATCAGCAAGGATTTCGTTGAGAATCCCTACAAGCGCAGGATGATCCAGTAAATTCTGGAGTGCGCCTTGATAACTATGTCTGGCACCTGCATAGACTTCCGCTTTCATCTCTTCGATTTCCGAGGCTGATAATACCGATGGTAATAAAATCCAACCCTTTAAGTCGAAGAAAAACTTCTGTTCAGGTGTCATCAAGGTCTCTCCTGGAGACAACGGCATTGGATCATTAGAATTACGGACTTCTTTCATGATAATCAAATCCTTTTATCGACAAACTGCCCAAATACTACAACGCCTTTTTCAATCCAGGCAAGAAATAATCCTTAACGACGACCTCCCAACTCATACGGGAAGCGATGTCGTAGCCTTCTCGCAGCATATCCTCTACGTCACGAGGTTTGCGTGGCAAACGTCCTAAAAGTTTCGCAGCGATGTCCCGACTATTTTCCATTTCAATCGCATTCCGTTCCGCCAAACCGATATGTAGCACATCGTCTAACGATTTCGGTGGGATCTGCAGCTGCGTATAGTCAGCGACAACGATATTCGGGACCTCGCGATTGTCAGTGGCACGTTGAAGGAAACCGCAACATCCGCACACGTTGCTAACGACGCAAATTGCGCCGAAGCTCAGCGGTTCCACCTGCGCGATTCCGAAGGGTTCATAAATAGACTGCCCAAATTCTGCATCGCTTCCCTTACGGATGTCCATGAATTCCATCTCTACCGGCATCCGTTTTCCGCAAGCGGCTTGGCTCCATCCAAATTGATTGACAAAGACCACTTTGATCGCCTTAGATTGGAGATTGAATGCAGACACACCGTTGTTCAATTCAATTTCTGCCCCGACGAGATCCGGGTAACCGATTTTATGGTACATCGGCCAGCCGTAGGCTTCCTCCATCTCGTGAATACTTTCGTTGGGTCTTCCTGTCGCAATTTCTGTGGAGAGAATGAACAGCACGGCGGTTTTATCGTTAGAGGCGAGGAGCGAATCGAGATGCATCAGCACCTGTAAATCGCGCCACAATCCTTTGCTTTTAACGAGTCGCGTTACGTGTGTGAAAACGTAATCGGGACGGTAATCTAACAGCGTTTTCGCATATTTTTGGAGCAGTGCTTTCGATGTTAGTTTCTCTTGCAGACTGACCTCAAACGCAGGGATACCGTTATAAACGAGGTTAATCGGAAAATCTTCAAACGGCTTTGCCAAGAATCGGAGTTCATCTACAACGAGATCCCCAACGGCGAAGATGGTATCACACAGGTGTGCCTTGTCAATCAACGCGTGCTTGAAGTACCAGAACGGATCGTCGAACACGTCGTGGATAGATTGTCCTTGCGCTTTTGCCTGATCTAAAGCGTTATAAAAACGGACATCGTGTCCCGGATGTCCCTCAACAATCGGGCGTATCGTTGCGACTTCATGCGCGTAGAAGACAGTACGCAGGTTCTGTGCCGTTTCGTTGTTCTTCCGTTCAATGAGTGTTTTGAGAGCGAGTGGCATCCCCATGAATTCGTGTGAGATAATGAACACAGGGGTCGTTGTCTCTTCACCGATAATTGCCTGCAGTGCTGCATACGCAGGTTCGGCAAGACGGACATACTCCTCGAATTCCCATTCACTCTCGTAACGATTTGATTCTATTTGGAAATGTTCGTAGAGTTGCCATTTGAACTGTCCTGTTAGTGCTTCGTTGGTGCTTGAGACGTTCACCAAGATGACATCTGTGAGGGTCGTAACTTTCTTATTTTTATTTTCAAATTGGCGTTGTCCATAGACGAGTTCTACGTGATAGGTCTGCTCAATCTCGCTGAGAACCTCTGCGTGCGGTGTGTCCATTATCCCTTCGCTTGCCCGGTATAGGATAGTATCTAAACTTTCAAGATCGGCACCGGAAAACAGCGGACCCACGAGAAAAGTGCGCTCAATCGCTGCGTTGTAGTTTTGGGTTGTCAGTAACCCTTCTAAGACTGCACCGATGCCCCCCATTTTTTGGATGGCTTCGTGTGTAACGTGAACAACAATACTCAAATTTTTTACCTCGCCAAGTGTCTTTTATTTCGGCTTGCAAATGAAACGGTCAATGGATGAATAAAATTGTAAAGACGATATTGAAATAGCGTATCTACTGCGAAGAATTATAACACAATGTTGAAATATATGTCAAATCCGCGTCAGAGCCGTTCAGTTCTCTCATAATTTCGATTTTTCGGTCGCGAACTCACTGACTACCGACGGCTGACTGCTGATGGCTATTCAGGCTATTGTCCTTGACAACCTGAACGAAAGCAACTATAATATATACTGAAGACTTGTGCGGTATCCTTTGTTTTTTTGGGGTATTAATTGCGCAAGGCATAGGTTAAAATGTATTCAATAAATCCCTCGGTTTTTATATATTTTGGAGGTAAAATGTTAGAAGATATTGGAAGCGTAGCGGGTGCCGTGTGGCACTATCTTGAAGAGAACAGCGAAGCCACTGTTACAAAATTGACACGCGAAATCGGTGAGAATAAACGGACAGTCCTGATGGCGATCGGTTGGCTCGCTCGCGAAGGGAAATTAGATTTTGAAAAGCGAAAACAGGGCACTTACATCACACTAAAGACACAGCAATTAGACGCAGCAGCGGCATAGATTTCGGAAGGAGAATGGAATTAAATGAAGCCACTTCGTCAGTTAACAGTGGTGCCTACTTTACCCCCGAATCTTGAACCCTTGCGTGAGCTTGCCCTAAATCTATGGTGGACCTGGGATCGTGAAGCATTGGATCTGTTTCATCATCTTGATGCGGAATTATGGGAAAAAACCTATCATAACCCGGTCGCGATGCTCGGTCAGATTTCACAAGAACGATTAGATGCAACCGCAAAAAACAGCGTATTCCTCGCGCGCCTTGAGGTCATCCACAAGAAGTTTAGAGAATACCATAAGACCCCTTCATGGTTTGAGACGCATCACAATGATGGGACGCTCAACGCCCTACAAATCGCCTATTTTTCAATGGAATATGGGTTAACAGAGTGCATGCCGCTCTACTCTGGCGGTTTAGGGGTCTTAGCGGGTGACCATCTAAAGTCCACGAGTTACTTAGGACTGCCTTTCGTCGCGGTCGGACTCCTCTACCAACACGGCTATTTCCGGCAGACCCTTACCGCCGATGGCTGGCAGATGGCGGATTACCCTACCAACGACTTTTACAATATGCCCATTCAGCCAGCGAAACTCGCGGATGGGTCACTGCTTTTCGTCGAAGTCGAATATCCCGAAGGGAAAGCATTCGCTAAAGTTTGGTGTGCGCAAGTCGGACGCATCTCCTTGTATCTGCTGGATACGAATATCCCTGAAAACCAGAACGAAGAGTTGCGGAACATCACGGATTATCTGTATGGTGGTGATGAACGTCTCCGTATCAAACAGGAAATTCTGCTCGGTATTGGTGGCTACCGTGCCTTAGCAGCACTCGGTATTCAGCCTACGGTCTGTCACATGAACGAAGGGCATGCTGCGTTCCTCGCAATTGAACGTATCCGGCAGATGATGTTGAAGACAGGCATCCGTTTTGAAGAAGCCTGCGAAGCGACAAAGGCAGGAAATATCTTCACGACGCATACACCTGTTCCTGCTGGTATTGACTGGTTCCCGCCCGATTTAGTCAACCACTACTTCAGTAGTTATTACCGTGAACTCGGTGTCTCCATGGATACCTTCCTCGGTCTCGGTAGAACAAATCCGTCGAATACGCATAGTGAATTCAGTCCCGCACTTCTTGCCCTTCGACTCTCTGCGATGTGCAACGGTGTGAGCCAATTACATGGGCACGTCGCTCGTGAGATGTGGAAAGAGCTCTGGCCCGATACACCGGTGCATGAGGTGCCTATTGGCGCGATTACAAACGGGATTCACACGCGTTCATGGGTCTCCGGTGATATGCAAAGCCTTTTTGACAGATACCTCGGACCCCGCTGGATTGTTGAACTCACGAATCAAGCCGTCTGGACGCAAATCTCACAGATTCCGGATCCCGAATTGTGGCGGATACATGAACGGCGGCGTGAACGTTTGATTACATTCGCTCGCCAACGGCAGGAACAGAAACAGGCACTCGGCGGAAATATTTCCAAACGCACCCCAAAAAACGACAATATGGCAACGAAAACGCTCAATTCAGCGGCGTTGACGATCGGTTTTGCACGCCGGTTTGCGACTTACAAGCGCGCAACTTTGCTGTTCCATGATGTTGACCGACTTGATAAAATTCTCAACCATCCTGAGCGGCCTGTTCAACTTATTTTTGCGGGGAAAGCACATCCCCATGACTATGAGGGAAAATTGCTTATCCAACGTATCGCTCGGATCGCTGCGGAACCGAGATTTTATCATAAGATCGTTTTCATTGAGAACTACGATATTTGTGTTGGACGTTATCTCGTTGAAGGTGTGGATGTGTGGCTTAACAACCCATTACGTCCGAATGAGGCGAGCGGCACGAGCGGTATGAAAGCGGCGGCGAATGGTGTTCTCAACCTCAGTATCGCTGACGGCTGGTGGGCTGAGGCGAACCATTTGGGCGGTGGGTGGACGATTGACACGGGACCCGTTATAGAGGATTCCAAATCTACCAACAAAGCGCACGCGAATGCCATTTATGATCTCCTTGAAAACGAGATTGTGCCCCTCTTTTATCAACGTAACCCCGTTGACGATGTACCCTACGAATGGGTCGCACGGATGAAGAGTGCGATGCAGAACCTTGCACCTGTTTTCAATACCAAACGCATGGTGTCAGAATATGCAGAACAGTTATATTTTCCGGCACATCGGCGTTGGCAGGAACTTAATGCATCGGAGGCGAAACGCAGTATTGCCTTAGCACGCTGGAAAACCCACATCCGAGACCATTGGAGCGACCTTCGGGTTGAAGAAAAACCGACCGATCCCAAAGCCGATGCTACGCAAAGTTCCGAACTTGGCGTGGGTGAATCCACAACCGTGCAAGCAGTCGTCCGAACCGATGTACTGTTTCCGCATGAACTTGCCGTTCAGATTTATCACGGTGTGTTAGACGAGGCGGGTGAAATCCACAACGGGACTGTGAGTCCAATGGAATATAAGGACGACCTTGGCGGTGGTACTTACCTTTTTGAAGGGACACTGACGTTGAAACAGACAGGTTTGCACGGCTATACCGTACGTGCCTTGCCGAACCATGAGGATCTGCAATCTCCATACGAACTTGGGCTCATAACATGGGCATAAAAACAAGATCCCCTGTCCTACGAGCGGAAGATATAATTTTGCGTTGCTCAAACCCTTTTTTAAGCGTATAATAATAATACGCAGCTTGAACGGCAAAGTCCTAATTCACGTTGTTTAACCGCAAGGAATAATTAAAAATTAAGAAATGGACAGAAAAGCAGAAATTGCCCGCGAAACAGCAGAAACTCGCATCCGACTCACCCTTGACCTTGATGGAACTGGGACATCCGACATTAAGACCGGTGTCGGATTCTTGGATCACATGTTGGAACTCTTTGCCAAACATGGATTCTTTAACCTTGAGATTGATGCAGAGGGTGATTTACATGTAGATGCACATCATACGACCGAGGATGTCGGTATCTGCTTGGGGCAAGCCCTCCAAAAAGCGGTACTTGACAAGGCGGGGATGCAACGGTTCGGTAGTTTCGCTGTCCCGATGTATGAATCGCTTGCGAAGGTTGATTTGGATGTCTGCGGACGACCTTATCTCCACTTTGAGACGCCCCTGAATTATGGAAAAGTCGGCGATTTTGATATTGAACTCGTGGAGGAATTTTTTCACGGGTTTGTGAACAATAGCGGTACCACCTTGCATATCAATGTCCCCTACGGTACGAATCAGCACCATATCATTGAAGCGATCTTTAAAGCGGTTGCGAAAGCGTTGCATATTGCCACACGTCTTGATGAAAATATCACCGGTGTTCTGTCCACTAAAGGGAGTTTATAGTATGAGTAATGGGAGCGTTATTGCGGTTATTCTTGGCGGCGGGCGCGGCACACGGCTATTTCCGTTGACACGGGATCGAGCGAAACCGAGTGTCCCGATTGCGGGTAAATTTCGACTCGTCGATATACCGATTAGTAATTGCCTGCACTCTGGGCTTGAAAAAATCTATGTCTTGACCCAGTTCAACTCTGTCTCTTTGAATCGACATATTGCACAGACATACCGCTTTGATACGTATCGCCGCGGGTTCGTCCAAATCCTTGCAGCGCAACAGACGCTGATGGGCGAAGAGTGGTATCAAGGAACAGCGGATGCCATCAAGCACAATCAACCTTATATTCTCAATCCACGGTTCCAAGACGACCATGTTCTGATTCTTGCAGGTGACCATCTCTATCGGATGGATTACCAAAAAATGTTGGCTGTTCACACTGAATCCAACGCGGACATTACGGTCTCTGTCATCCCCGTCGAGAAAGAGATTACAAGTGGACTCGGCATTCTCCAAGCAGATGCAAGTGGACGTATCGTCGATTTCGTTGAAAAGCCGCAAACCGAGGCGGAACTCCAGCGACTCCGCGTTGAGCCTGAGGTGTTTACATCGCGGGGCATTGAGCCACACGGTAGGGAATACATCGCCTCAATGGGGATCTATATCTTTAATCGAGAAGTCTTGCGAGAGGTGCTTCAAGATGATTCAAACGTAGACTTCGGTAAGGATATTATTCCGAAGAGCATTCAGACGCGTACGGTTTCAGCCTACTTTTTTGACGGCTATTGGGAGGATATTGGTACGATTCACTCATTCTATTTGGCGAATATTGCGCTCACCGATGCCACACCTTCGTTCAATTTCTACGATGAACAGGCACCGATCTATACCAACCGTCGGCATCTGCCAAGTACCAAGGTCAATAGCAGTAGTGTCCGTTCATCGATTCTCGCTGAAGGTTCTATTATTGATGATTCCGAGTTGGACCGAACGATTGTTGGGATTCGTAGTATCATTTCAGGGGGCAGTCGAATTTACCAGTCTATACTTATGGGAGCAGACTACTATGAGTCAGATGCGTCGCGTGTTGAGAGTGAAAGGTCAGGTGTCCCCAAGGTCGGTATTGGACGCAATTGTCTGATTCAGAATGCAATTATTGACAAAAATGCGCGTATCGGTGATAATTCAGTACTTGTGAACCGAGACGGAATTGATAATTACGATGGCGAAAATTACTACATTCGGGATGGGATTGTGATTGTGCCAAAGGACGCGACGATACCGCCCGAAACTGTCGTCTAAACGATAGCCTTGAATTTCAGCATCAAGGTCTGTTTATTTGAAGGGGAGGATTTCTGATGTACAAAGTGCTAACATTCCTAATCCTAAGTCTTTTTGCACTGACACTTTTCGTGGCGACGCAGGTCGTGGCACTGGACACGGATGGTCTCGTCGGTGCGTGGCTGCTGGATGATGGCAAAGGGGAAACCGTTACGGATTCCTCGGATAATGGATTGGATGGAAAAATCGCGAGAGGCAAGCCGAAGTGGGTTGATGGCAAATTTGGTGGTGCGATGGAATTCGGTGGACAAGATATGGTGACGGTTGATGATGATAATGCACTCGACTTGGCGGAATTCACGATTGCCGCATGGGTGAATATCCCGAAAATCTCCGGGGCGTGGCAAATTATTGCTTCTAAAGAAAACCGCAATCCGACGGGTAGAAACTATGGGCTTTTCGGTCATATTAACAGAGGGGTTGTGCATTACTCCTTCACAACAAACGCTGGATGGAAATCGTTTGATGCCCAAAGTGTTGTGACGGATGGTGATTGGCATCACGTTGCGGGTACTTACGATGGCTCTGACTTTAAACTCTATCTCAACGGAGCGGTTGACGGAGAAGTCGCACCCGGGACGAAACCTGATAACCACGATAATTTCCTTTTTATTGGCGGCTGCGACATCGGTAACTATTGGATGACAGGTGTTATTGACGAAGTGGTTCTGTATGACAGAGCCCTCAGCGAGAAGGAACTCAACGAATTAATGGAAGATGGGATGTCTGTGGCGTTAGACGTGCAACCCGGTGGAAAACTGGTGACGACTTGGAGTCGAATTAAGGCTCAGTAACGTCTAAGACGGATATATCTCATAAGCGCGTTTACAGAGCGTGTTCCAGGGAAGGCTAACTTTCAACATGTCTGCATTAAGACAGAAACTTCTGGTCCTACATTTACACACACCTGATCTGAATAGTAGCGTTGTCGCTTGGGCAATGTATGATGGTACTGGCGAAAAACGCCATACGACAGGTGATAGCGAAACACCGCCGTATAACTCAGTTCTGGAAGCGATGCGGGATGGCTGGCGGGTGATTCAGTTTCCACAACAATTCCCTGCCTACCCCGGCATGGAATATCATACTTCATATCTCAGGTTTGAATATATCCTGGAGAAATTGGAGGAGATCTAATGATAGATAAAAAGTATTTGCTTACTACGGAGCAGATGGCGAATTTCGTTGCGGACGGTTACCTCCGCTTCGATAATTTAATCCCTGATGAATTGAATAAAGCCGCACATGCAGAGATGGAAACGGGTGTGGGGGTCCGCGGTGGTGGCGGCACCATTTTAAACGATGTCTGGAGTGATGACTCTGCTGTCGGCAAAGTTTTTGGGTTGCCAGAGGTACAGGGCATTATTCACAGTCTCGTCGGCGAGGATCCGCTCTACGATCACCATGCCGTTCACATCGTCCGCCCACAAAACGAGGCTGGTCAGATTTGGCATGCCGATGCGATCATCGACCTGCGGATGCATTTTGACATCCAATTCTTCTATTTCTCGCACGACACGCCGCGTGAAATGGGTGGAACGATGATTCTACCGGGGAGCCACTATCGCCGTGTTTGTGAAACGGACATCGCGCGCTACCAGAACTTTCTCAGTCAGTTGCCGATCGCTTGTGAAGCAGGCACGCTTTTCGTCGTGCATCACGGGATGTGGCATTGTGCGCAACCGAATTTAACAGATCAGACGCGCTACATGTTCAAACTCCGTCTCAACCCGACGGTGCGTCAGTGCAAACTCTGGAACATAGACGATATCGACTCGGCACCGATCCACGGTATCTTGGGTCGGAATCACAGGTGGTATGGCAACGATGTCCGGCTTGAAATCGTCAACAGGATCAAGCAGTGGCGTTTCCTTATCGGTGATGAGTCGTTTGATGTTGGCTACTGGCTCTCTCGGCTTGAGAACATGCCGGAGAACGCTCAGGAAGCAGCATAGTTATCAGAAAAATAGATCGTTCGCCGAGGCCCCTGTGCCTCGGCGAAACTTTTTTCGGGGTTCCGTCTACAGAAACTTAAGTATGCGTTTTTTCTGCGCAAGTCTCGTGGAGCATAAAACTAACGAATGTAAGTTGTGTAAGTCCTGCAATAAAAAAAGCGCGATTAATAATCGCGCCTTGTAAGAAATCAAATGTGTGTAGTTTCTGAGATAGTAGCGACGTTATCAATCGCGACCACGACCTCTCCTGCCGCCGCGATCGCCACGGTCTCTCCGAAATCTTTCTATCATCCGTCGCCGCTCCTCAGGTGAAGCGTTCCGCATCCGCTCCATCATCTCTTGTCGCCTTCTTTGCGCAGCAGCAGCTTGCTCTTTCTGTTCCATCTGCCTGCGTTTTTCAGCGGCAGCCTGATTGCCTCGGTTTTGTCCTTCATTATTGCCTGCCCTTTCGGAGTTTCCTTCACCACGATCTCCGCCTCTGTCGCCACCACGTTCCCGTTTAGCCGTAAGGGGTTGCCACTCACTGGTTTTGAGTGTTATTGTCTCTCCTGCTTTGTCTAAGATCACGCGGCTGTCTTGGATATCCTTTACTGTCATATCACCGAGTTTTGTGCCGATCGTAACAAAATGGTAGCGATTGGATCTTTTCTCCAGCAGCGTCGCTTGTGATATTGCGCCGTTTGGGTTAACAGCGGTGCTGGCCAAACTATAGGAAGGTTCATTGTTTGGCGGTGTCCACCCCAGCGGTCGGAAGAGGTTGTTATCAATAATTGTTTTGTAAAACGCTGCATTCTCTCCGAAATCAACGCTACCCCCACGGTTTTGCCGTCCCCAAGACCTATTGCGTTGCGGTTGGGCTTGTGCTCTCGCTTTCGCCATTGCTTGCATTTTCGCGGCATTCGTTTCTTTCATCTCTTTCATTTCAGGCTTGGCATCGATAAAATCTGATTTCGTTTTTTCTTGTGCATAGAGCAATATCCCGAAACCGAGAAGTAGGCATACGACACAACCGATTCCAAATTTCGTAATGATATTGCCCCAATTATTGGCAATCTTCATCTATTTTCCCTCCGATTTCCCACGCACATTTTTTGAACTTGGTATAGACATCACTTTGAGACTTAAGACAGGTTCTATTGCGAAAAAGTTCTCTTTAATTTTACCGTAGATTTTGCTAAAGATCAAGTCAAATGGATTCAAACCATCGGACTATTTGAATAGGACTTACGCAGCCCCTACTGCAGGCGGGGTTTCAAACCCCGCCTGCAGTGCGTCATACGTCCGTTATCACGGAAAAGTGGGTAAGTCCTGTTTATAATAATAAAAAAGGCGCGATGACTCACCACGCCTTGAAAGAAATCAGGTCTGTATCTTGAGGGAGTCGCAACGTTATTTATCGCGATCTCCACCGCTTTTACCACCAAACTCTTTTTTGTAATACTCCATAATTTCTTTCCGCTCCGCGTCTGATGAAGCGTGCCGCATCTTCTCCATTATCTCCCGTCTTATTTTTTCTCGTTGAGCAGCGGATCGCTTTTGCTGCTCCATTTGCCTGCGTTTTGCAGCGGCAGCTTGATTGGCTCGATTTTGTCCTTCATTATTGCTTGCCCTTTCGGAATTGCTTTCGCCACGATCTCTGTCGCCACCGCGTTCCCGCTTAGCCGTGAGGGGTTGCCACTCACTGGTTTTGAGTGTTATTGTCTCTCCTGCTTTGTCTAAGATCACCCGTCTGGCTTCGATATCTTTTACTGTCATATCGCCGAGTTTTGTTCCGATCGTAACAAAATGGTAGCGATTAGATCTTTTCTCCAGCAGCGTCGCTTGTGATATTGCGCCGTTTGGGTTAACAGCAGTACTAATCAGATTATAAGAAGGTTCATTGTTTGGCGGTGTCCATCCCAACGGACGGAAGAGATTGTGGTCAATAATTGTCTTGTAAAACGCTACGTTTTCTCCGAAGTCAACGCTACCACCACGGTTTTGCCGTCCCCAAGACCTATTGCGCTGTGGTTGGGCTTGTTCTTTCGCTTTAGCCATTGCCAGCATTTTAGAGGCATTTGTTTTTTTGATTTTAGCGGTGTCCATCTCCGGTTTTGTGCCGATGAACTCCGATTTTGTTTTCTCTTGCGCGTAGAGCAGTATCCCGAAGCCGAGAAGCAGGCATACAACACAGCTGATTCCAAGTTTTGTAATGACGCTTCCCCGCTTATTAGCGATTTTCATTGCTTTTCCTCCGTTGTCTTCGGTTTCCAGACGTACTTCTTAAGGCTTCCACTTCATGGAATTCCATTTCGGAACCTCGCGTAGACATCTCTTTACAACTTAAGACAGACGCTAATGCGAAAAGATTTTCTTTAATTTTACTTTGTATTTTGCTGAATGTCAAATCAAATGGTTTCTATGGGGTCAGATTATTTGAATGTACGAACCACTTCTGTACACTTAGATAGACGAAAAAGTGTAAACTTAGACGGAAAAATTGTCTATGCGTTTATTTTTTTCTTCTCTTGTTGTTTTAATTTTCCGCGCATGATTACTTTACTGTAGGATTCTCACTGCGAAGCACTCTCGGGCACGGCTTTCTACTGACGACTGACTGCCACTGTTGCAAAAAGCGTTGACTTTCCGAAAAAAATGGGGTACACTTTATAGAAACAGATCTCCCTCATAAACGGAAAAACTAAAGGAAAAACTTGATATGAAGCGTTATAACCCGATCCAAAAATTCATCGTTTTTACGTGTAGTTGCGTCCTCATCTTCGTTTTAACAAGTCAACATGCGGATGCGGCGCGCCGGTCTCGTGTGCTGTCAATAGCACTCTTTGCCTCTGGTATGAGTCTCCAAGTTGGTGGTACGCTTCTTAAAGCCTCCGCTCAAGACCGTTACGACACATACCTCAACGCTGCAATCCAAGCGGACATCCAAGCACACAAGGACGCTTTTCTGGTTAGACGGGATGCCAGCACCATTATGTCGCGCGTCGGTCTCGGATGTGTGGGACTTGCCGTGCTTTTCTCTATCTATAGCCAACTTGACACACCATCGGAGTCGTCCGAATCTGCGGAAGGTGTTCTCTCTTCTGGGATCCGCTCGCGAGTCCTTAGAACAAATCCACGCACAAGGGAGATTAATTTCACAAATTATCGCTTTGGAAACATCAGGCTGTTATCGCCACGCGCTTCGTTCCAATTGCTGCCACACTACGATTTCCAAAGCCAGCGTGCAAGTCTAAGGCTTCTACACGTTTTTTAAGGAGCAAAAATCATGCGTCTATTCCACACCTTATTTGGTATGCTAAGTTTTCTTATTTTGTTTGTTTTTGTTTTCTTCTATGCCTGCACAAGTAGTGAGGACTTCGCGAACCCACTCGACCCAGAAAATCTGCGCACCTCTGGTGCACCGGATGGTCTTATGCTCTTCGCTGGGGATAAACAGGTACGGGTCACATGGAATGATATAGGTCAGGAGGGCATTAAAGCATACCGTATCTACAGACGTTCTACAGGTGGAACGGATACGGCGTTTGCGTTAGTTGGATCTATTGACGCACCGGCGAACGAATTTATTGACACCCAAAATCTCGAAAACGACCGACGTGATGCCGATGGACGGCTCCTTGGTTATGAATATCGCATCACCTATGTTGATGTCAATGGTGTTGAAACACCGGATCCGACGAACCCGCCAACTGAGAATGAAGAGCCGCGGCGTTTCTGGAAAACCGCGATCGCGACGCCGAGTATTCCACCGCCGGCTCCGACTGTAACGCTCGGCGATCCGACGGACCTCACTGTTAAACTCTTTTGGGACGGTTATGAATTTCCTTACGATTTTTCTGTCTTCCGCGTCTATGCTGCAATCGACCCCGAGGATGACAAACCGCTCCGATTCAAACGGATCGCTGAACCGAAGCGAGATCAACTCTTCTATTTTGATCACGATTTTCAAGTCGATGGTACTCGGAAAGTCTATCGCGTCGCTGGCGTTGATGAGTTTGGCGCGGAGGCGATCACTACAGTCACCGCAGCTGCCCCAAATCTGCCGCCCGCACCGCCAAGAAACGTCCGGGTGCTTTACCTACCGCGGTCCCTATTTAACACAAAATACGATGCAGTCATTTCATGGACACCGAATATCGAACCCGATCTCGCGGGGTACCAACTCTATACCAAAGACGCAGAGGGCAATCTACTCCTTCGACCCGCGCCCGGAAAAAAAGATCGCACTTGGACAATCCCGGGTGAAGACCCGATTCTTGTCGGGCAAGATCTGCTTTTCAAAAAGTATTTCATAACTGCCTTTGATGATACACCTGGACCCGATGGACAGCGAGACGAAAGCGCGATGGTAGAAGCAAAACCCTAAAACCGATCTTTATGCCTAAAGGATAAGTCTATGCTCCCTAAAAACAGACAATTCAGCACACAATACTTTATTTTTTCTATCTGCACCTTACTCTTCATTGGTCCCACACTACCGCTCTCGGCGCAATTGCCAGCCATTTCACACCTCAGTACCATTCAGACTGCGGAACCGATCGGTAAGGGGGGTTCGAGTACCTCGTTTGGGCTCCTTCAATACTCAAAAGTTGATCTATTACCGGATCATCGGCAAAGGGTGGATATTGGTGGATTTGAGGAATTGCATCGCGTATCGCTCCAAATTGAGACTTTCCTCATACCGGTCAGATTCAATTACGGTTTAAGCGACGAACTTGACTTGGTGCTGGGCGGCACGTTTTCAACGGGCGGTGTCCGGAAAGTTGTTCACGATTTCTATAATGTTGCTGAAGAGGCTGACATTGACCCTGCAGCCACCGCTCATCGTGTCTATGATCAACCCCTGTTTGATGGTATTATCGGACTCAAGTATAACATTAAACCCGATCGAGGTGATAACTTTCCAAGTATCTCTATTGGTGGCGATGCACAATTCGGGTTCACTGCTGATGATCGACTCAACTCGGACAATGAGTTCCTCGACTATAGTCCTGCTGACGGATTTCCGTTTATGGGCATCAACACCTATATGGTCGGCACCCAAAGACTTGGTAGCCTTTTCAAAGTACACGCCGGTGTTGGTGTCTTCTTAACATCAAAGTTACTTAAAACAACAGACTTTTTTACACTTAATTGGCAGGTCGGTGGTGAAGTTGCGATGGCAGATAATATGTGGTTAGTGGCTGATTTCTCACGTGAACTGCCGTATGCAGGCATAAATGTAACGAACTTCATCGGACTCGCTTTCCGTTATGAAGTCTCGGATACGCTGGCATTCCAACTCGGATTTAACAGTCAACCCGGCTTCCAGTTTAACCTAACCTTCGGTGGCGAGAAGGCACAGACACTCGGCGGCGAGAATTTGCTGTTTTAGCATAAATTCGATTAAAAGTAGTAGGCACGCTCCGTGTGCCGTAACAGGTACGCATAGCTCCGTGTGCCGTAACAGGTAGGCACGCTCCGTGTGCCGTAACAGGTACGCATAAAAAATTGGGAGAATTCTTGATGAGAGCAGTCGTTCAGCGCGTGAAATCTGCCAGTGTTACCGTGGAGGGTGAACGCGTTTCCGAGATTGGAGCAGGTGTCCTTATTTTCCTCGGCGTTGCGCACGACGATACTACAACGGAACTGGAATATATCGCCAACAAAATCGTCAATCTGCGTATCTTTGAAGATGAAGAAGGTAAAATGAATCGTTCGCTCCTCGAAACAGGAGGGGCTGCCCTCGTTGTCTCGCAATTCACGCTCTACGGTGATTGCCGCAGGGGACGGCGACCGAGTTTCATTAATGCCGCCCGTCCTGAAGTCGCGAACGCGCTTTATGAGCAGTTCATCACCCGCCTAAACCAGCAGAATGTCCCGACACAAGGCGGCACATTTCAGGCAATGATGGACGTGCAACTCATTAATGACGGTCCTGTCACCATTCTATTAGATAGCGACAAACAATTTTGAACCGGCATAGGTTTAGCAATCAATTCTTCCTTAAAAGCACTCCGGCGGAGTGCCATGTCTATAGGAGAAAATTATGGCTCGGAAGATGCGTCTCGGCTTAGGTCAATTCAGTGAACTCAGTGAAGAACGGTTAAAATTCATCAAACAGCTCGGTGTTGAAGATGTGTTGCTCAACACAGCACAACTTCCCGGCACGGAGCGGTGGGAATATGAGGACATCCTTCAACTTCGGACGGAGGTAGAAGCGTTTGGACTGCGGTTGGCGGCACTTGAAAACGTGCCTGTCCCGTTTTACGACAAAGCGATGCTCGGTCTACCCGGTCGCGATGAACAGATTGAAAACATGGCAACCACGATTCGCAATATCGGCAAGGCTGGCGTTGATATCTTCGGATACCACTGGATGCCGAGTGGGGTCTGGCGGACTTCTCGAACCACCCCCGGTAGAGGCGGTGCCGAAGTTACCAGTTTTGATATGGACGAAGTTAAAGACGCACCCCTATCGCACGGACGCGTTTTCACTGAAGCCGAAATGTGGGAAAACTACGAGTATTATATGAACGCTATCCTACCCGTCGCAGAAGAAGCGGGCGTTAAACTCGCGCTCCATCCCGATGATCCGCCTGTCGAAATCCTTGCTGGTGTGCCGCGTTTGTTCCGCAACTTTGAAGGCTTTAAGCGTGGGATGGAGATTGCTGACAGTCCGATACATGGTCTTGATTTTTGTGTCGGTTCTTGGTCGGAGATGGGACCGGGTGTCACGGATGCGATCCGCTACTTCGGCGAACGCGACAAGATTTTCTACGTCCACTTCCGCGACGTGGAAGGACATGTTCCAAAATTTGCCGAATCCTTTGTTGACACCGGCAACTGCGATATGTTTGATGTGATGCGCACGCTGAAAGAGGTCGGCTTTACAGGTTTCATGATTACCGACCATGTGCCACATATTGTAGATGATACGGGCTGGGGACACCGAGGCCGCGCCTATGCCATCGGATACATGACCGCCTTCCTCGAAATTTTATCAACGACGTAGAGATAAGTTGATATAACTTCTCAATACGAAGACAATCATACTTATTAGCATGTTAGGTAGCGACTTTGTATTGATGGTTTTAAGAATATGTTAGAGAAAATGATAATTGACACAGCAGAAAAATTGAGGCTTGCCTCTCAAAGCATGCCAAAAATCTGGGATGGCAGAGAATCTATCCTTGAGATGCGGGATATTGGTTTCAAATATTGGAGGCAAGTCGAATGGATTGAGTTTTACTTCAAATTTTTGTGTCAAAAACATTTCGCTGGCATAATTGACATGTCCAGCGAGATATACAAGAATACACGGTTTGACGCGTTTCGTGAAATCCCATGGGACTTTAAGGCGCAAGCAGCGAATACAGTAAATTACAACATCATCACAAATGACGTAGAAGGCATAGCAGACGCGATAAATACTCACGGTTACTACGGGATAATTCTCGCCATAGGTGATGTCGAGTATGATGAAACTAAAACTTTTAAAAAATGGCATGATAAACTACGAAAAGATATCTGCGAATATGAAACCAACAGAATTAACAGAGGGGTAATGTCCCGGACACGCAAGACAGCGTTTGTTTTAGAGGAAATCCACTTTATCTGTTTTGATGGTGAAACATTACGCGGATGTTGTGGTTTGCTCCAAGACTCTGTTGGCAGAACAGGTAGTAATAGACTAAAGCGAGGAGAAATCATAGTGGATATTCGTAAAATTCCGGATGCTTCCCTTATTGCCAAAGAGATTTTCCCGGGAAAAGTCGGTTTATGATAGCAAGTTTCAATACGGGATAGACTGTTAACTGTTGTTGAATGTCTCTTGAGAAAATTCTGAAGTTATGATAGGATTGTGATATTCTTGGTTACTGCTTAAAAAACTTTTGAGACCAACGAACAAAGAATGTTTCAACCCATTGGTGGTTTCCCGAAATTAAGGTGAAGCATGGAAAATCGCACAGATATTAAACGTGCGGCCTTAGATAAATTTTATCTTGATGCCAAAAATCCCAGACTAGGTCGCCGTCAGGCTAATACAGATCTTTCTCAGGAAGAAATCCTTGGTTTGATGCGCAATTGGGTCCTTGATGAACTCGCTGTGTCCTACTTGGAGAGCGGTTTTTGGACACATGAAGCGTTACTCGTTATTGAAGAGGAATTAGATGGGAAGTCTCGGCTTGTTGTTGTGGAAGGGAATCGGCGACTTGCTGCCCTAATTTATCTTCAACAGGCTATTAATGGAAATCCTGATTCAAAAAAATGGGGTTTGCTCGTCGAAAACCTAGCCAAAGACAAACTTGAAGAACTCAAAAGACTTTTCAGGAACATTCCGTACATACAGATTGACTCCCGTCGGGACGTTGAGTCATTCTTAGGATTTCGTCATGTCACGGGTATCAAGCAGTGGCCACCGGAACAAAAAGCCAGATATATCACCAAATTAATTGATGAACGTGGTATGAGTTACAAAGAGGTAATGCGAAAAATCGGGAGTCAAACTCCCGCGGTTCGTCATAACTATATTACTTATCGGCTTTTCCTACAAATGGCGGATTGGTTAGAGGACTTCTCTATTGAAGATGCTGAACGGCGTTTCAGTGTCATGTACAATGCGCTTCGAACAGATGGAGTGCAGGACTATCTTAATATCGATATTTTCGCAAATGAACGAGCCTCCCAGATGCCAGTCCCTAAGCCTCGTCAAAGAGCACTCGAAAATTTTGCGCGATGGTTATTTGGGAAAAAGGCTGAAGATTTAGATTCTATTTTCACTGATTCGCGGCATGTTAGTGATTTCGGTAAGATGCTTGAAGATCCTCAAACACTCCAATATCTTGAAGAGAGCAAAAACCCCAATTTTGAGGTCGCGCGTAAATTGATGGGTGGTGAAGAAGCGGATTTTGTCCAACATCTCAGTGAAGCAGCAGCAAATGTTAGAATCGTTCTGACCGGAGTTCATCATTATAAAAATTCAGAAGATATCCAAAAGGCGGTAGAGACATTGGGAATTGATGTGCAGCAGCTACTGAGCATTTTTCCACATATCCTTCAAAAACTTGAAAGAACAGAAAAGGAGGACTGATGCTCGCTCTTCCTAATAATGTGATGCCTAAATCAACTACTGATTACAATATTGATATTTTGTGTGATTGGATCGAAGGTAGCATCTTATTTGACGAAAGTGAAGACGAATTTTCTGTGATGGATATTGTTAATGTTTTAACTGGTGTTAATGCGTTGGCTGGTGACGACATCGATGATATTCACAAAGAGTATGAACTCGCAATGACGGTTGTCGTTGATGCTTTGGAAGAATTGAAGCGTCGGCTTAGTTGGATTGCCCCAGGGATACCATTTTCTATTATTGATTCCGGATCTGTTGTTGATTCTCAAGTGAGACGGATTAATTCGTGGCAAGATACGCCTGCTCATAGTTTTTGTATTCTTCTTTCACTCGCGCAATGTTACACGAAATGGCGGTGTAGTGTTCCGAATTGGGATTACAACACCCAAGGAGAAATTTTTGAATTATTAACACAAGAATCGCTTGAGAAGCAATTCTTGGATTGGCAAGTCAAACGCACAGGTTGGTCACACACTGAACCGATAGGACTCCGCAAGGTGGTAGATCAGATCGCTGGCTATTTAGGCGAAAGTATTGGAGATAACATTAACGAGTGGATAGATTCAAGAGATAAAGATGCTGGACTAGATCTTTTGTGTTATCGTCCTTTTCCTGATAATCGGACAGGATTTCCAGTATATCTGATTCAGTGTACCACTGCTCAGGAATGGTGGAAAAAAGTAGGGGAACCTAGCGTCAATTTTTGGCGGCACCTTATCAAATTCATCGTTCCTCCCCAAAAGGCTTTTGCGATTCCGTTTGCACCTAACGACACCCTTTTTATGAAGCAGTGTGCTAAAGTGGAAGGACTATTCTTAGATCGATATAGGTTACTAGCACCAGCAAGATGCGGTGAACAGTGGGAATCATCTTCACTGCAAGATCGAATTATTAAATGGGCAACACCAAAAGTTGATCGATTACCACGTAATTAACTGGTATATTCTGACTAAGATAAATATGAAATTGAAATTTGTAGATCTCTTTGCGGGTCTTGGTGGTTTTCATTTAGCGTTAAAGCGACTTAAAAATAAATGCGTCTTTGCATGTGAAAAAGATGAGCAACTCCGCGCGCTATATAAGAAGAATTTTAATTTTAAACCAAAGGGCGACATTACAGGCATTGACCCACAATCTATTCCGGATCACGATATTTTATGCGCGGGTTTTCCATGTCAACCCTTCTCTAAAGCGACTCCGACGGAGAAACGGAAGGGATTTGACTATCCCGAGAAAGGTAATTTGTTCGACTACGTGATAAAAATTCTGAAAGCCAAGACCCCACGTTATTTCATCTTGGAAAATGTTCAAAATCTCAAAAAGCATGATAATGAAAAAACATGGGAAACGATCAAAGAAACACTCAAAAACGCTGGATACTATGTAAAGGAAACTTGTTTATCACCACACCAATTCAAAATTCCACAAATTCGGCGGCGGGTATTTATCGTCGGAGATCGAGATGGGCCGCCCCATCTTTTTAGTGAACTCCCGCCTTATGTTGAACCGAATCTTAAGAAGTACCTTGATGATCAACCTTCTGATGCTCAACCGTTGACAGAGCGGCAAAAAGAATGTCTAACTGTTTGGCAAGAGTTTCTTAATTTACTTCCAGAAGAGGAGGATCTACCTCGAGCACCGATTTGGTCCATGGAGTTTGGAGCAAATTATCCGCTGGATGGCACACTTCATACCTTAGAGATAGGAGAGTTGCGTAAACATAAGTGGGGCCATGTGAAAGATTTAGGAGCATTAACCGATGATGAAGTGCGGCAGAGTTTACCATCTTATGCAAAAAGGGAAAAAGGGCGGTTTCCTGCATGGAAAATTAGGTTTATTGAAGAAAACCGGGAATTCTATGAAAATAACAAGGATTGGATTGATCCGTGGATACCAAAAATTTCGGATTTTCCGCCAAGTTACCAGAAATTTGAATGGAACTGCAAAGAACTAAATCGAAATTTATGGGATCTATGGGATTTCGTTATTCAATTCAGGGCCTCGGGAATTAGAATTAAAAAAGCAACGACAGCTCCTTCGCTTGTGACAATAGCCTGCAATGTTCCCATTATCGGTTGGGAAGAACGGTACATGACCCAGCATGAATGTGCTCGCTTGCAAGGTATGGCTTGCCCGCCAGGTAAGAAATACCTGAAGGGTATGAAGAAAGAAGCCCTAGATCTACCGGAAACCCCGTCTCGAGCATTTACTGCTTTGGGCAACGCTGTAAACGTAGATGTTGTTCAACGCGTTGCTAAAGAACTCACATCAAATTCGGATTATGGTGAATTATCAAAATATGTTGACATTCATTGGTAGGATTTTGCTTGGGTGTTTCTTGGTACTTTGTAAGAGCACTGATTGAAGTGTAAAGTTAATTCTAAAAATCTATTATAGTCGATTTTTAAAAGATATGTGAAAGGATTGGAAAGTATGGATACACTGCAGAAGATCCAAATCCGCCCCGGAGTTGGGATACTTTCTGTCCTCAGTCACCTCAATTACAAACCTTGGTTTGCTATTGCCGAATTTGTTGATAATTCAATTCAAAGTTTTCTTGATTATAGAAAAGAAATTGAGCGTATTGATGGAAAGGATGCAAAGTTACGGGTCGCAATTGAACTGGATTCCTCAGAGGGCGGACGCTTAGTTGTTCGTGATAACGCTGCAGGTATTCACGAGGCAGACTATCCATACGCATTTCGCCCGGCGGAAGTACCGGCTAATACGAGCGGATTGTCAGAATTCGGAATGGGCATGAAAAGCGCGGCATGTTGGTTTTCCCCAGACTGGATTGTTCGGACAACAGCACTTGGCGAATTAGAAGAAAAAACAGTTCATTTTGACATTTCCCAAATTGTAGAAGATAATTTAGAAGAACTAACTGTGGAATCAAGACCTAGTCAACCTAATGCCCACTTTACTGAGATTATCCTGGCCAACCTACACAGACCTCCGCAGGGAAGAACCATCAGTAAAATTCGCGAACATTTGGCAAGTATCTATCGTGTATTTATCAGAGATGGGTTATTAGAACTTCGATTTGGTGATGAAGTCTTATCTTACTCGCAGCCAAGAATATTGTGTGCTCCGTTCCATGAGAAAACATCGGAGGCCCCGCGATTATGGCGAAAAGAGATTGACTTTGACTTTGGAACTGGACTTCGGGCGCGCGGTTTTGCTGCACTGCGGGAAAAAGCAAGTACGTCACATGCTGGATTCGCTCTGTTTCGCAGAAATCGCCTGATTCAAGGAAGTGCGGACGAAGGTTATCGACCAAAACTTATTTTCCGCAATCCAAATTCTTACACTTACCAACGACTGTTTGGTGAACTTCATCTTGAAGGATTCAATGTTAGTCACACTAAAGATGGTTTTCAGTGGGACGAGAACGAAGAACCATTTTTAGAGTTGTTAAAGGAAGAACTCAATGCTGACCCAACACCATTGCTTAATCAAGCAGAAGAGTACCGTGTAAGACAAAAAACTCCTGACCTGAAACGGGGTGCTGAAACTTCAACGCGGCGTACTTCAAAGACTGTAGAAAATGAGGTGCCCCCGGTTGTTGAGACGCAACTCCGTGAGACCCCAGAAAATGAACCACCTCCACCGGATTTGCCGATCGCAGAAACGCCTGTTGCTGGCAAAACCGTTTCGGTGGAGATTGATGGTAAAAAATGGGAAATCTCAATAGAATTGGCTAATAATATGGCGATTGGAGATTGGATCTCTGTCAGCGACGATCCATGGGATGGTGAAGTTAGACGAGTTAAAATCCGTATGTCGCTTGCGCACCCGTTTATGGTACAATATAGTGGTGTTGAAGCATCCCAAATTGAACCTCTGCAACGGCTTGCAATTGCTATCGCCTTGGCGGAAATTACGGCCAGGGATAGTGGTGTGAAAAAAACGCGAACCTTCATCCGAAATATTAATAAATTCCTCCGTGACGCTTTATCCAAACCTTAATTTTTTATTTTCTATTGTCATGAACACGAACGAAACCATAATTCAAATAGAAACGGTTGAAATCATACGGGAAACAGACAACCAAATAGACGGTTCATGGCAGCCCATTGAAGGCGGAGCAACAAGGACTCTAAGAGAACAAATTTGTCCATCACGTGTTACAAGCACTGAATGGGAGACCATAAAAGATGAAGCTATTTCTGTGTTGGCGAAATGCGTCCCCCCGAAGGCACCACCGAGGCGTGAAACAGGACTTGTTGTTGGATACGTTCAGAGTGGTAAAACACTATCATTTACGACTGTTGCTGCCCTTGCCAGAGATAATGGGTACCAGATGGTAATCGCGATTGCAGGAACCTCTATAAATTTGCGAGACCAGTCAACCAAACGCCTTGAAGACGATTTGAATCTGCTTACGCGTGCTGACAGGAAATGGCAGCACTTTAAGAGTCATGAATTCAACGAGGGGGATCACACCAAGATTGCAAATGTCTTAGCAGATTGGCAAGACCCAAGTGTTCCTGAGTGGGAACGTCAAACTGTGCTCATTACAACTATGAAACACCACCAACATTTGAGGAATTTGGCTGAGATTCTTTTACAAATTGATAATCTTTCAAATGTCCCTACGCTAATCATTGATGATGAGGCAGACCAAGCCAGTCTAAACACAAAGGTTCAAAAGGACGAAGCAAGTACTACCTATCAACGTATTCTAGCCCTCAGAGAGTATTTGCCACATCATGCGTTTCTTCAATATACTGCAACACCACAAGCCCCTTTGCTCATTAATCTGATTGATGTACTGTCTCCCAATTTTGCAAAGGTGTTGACCCCTGGGGCAAAATATATCGGAGGCAAAGCGTTTTTCCACGACGAACCAAACCAAATCCATACAATTCCAGACAGTGAAATACCAACCCAAAACGCCCCTTTAGATGCTCCACCGGAGAGTTTGCTTGAAGCAATGAGAATTTTCTTTTTGGGGGTTACCGCTGCAATGATTTTGGAAGGTGAACACCTTGAGGGTAACCGGTCTATGATGGTCCATCCTTCCCGTGAAACTTTTCGGCATGGAGAATATTATTTTTGGGTTGAACAAGTAAGGAACTATTGGTTAGAAACCCTTGGCCTTGATGAAAATCATCCAGATCGGTTAGATGTTCTTGAGGAATTTAGAGATAGTTATGAAGGCCTCCAGAGTACGGTATCAAACTTGCCATCTTTTGAAGAATTACCAGTCCCGCTTTTACGCGCGATTCGTAAAACACAACTTCACGAAGTCAATGCGGCTGGTGGACGCACGCCGAGCATTCCCTGGCATAATACTTATGCCCATATTTTGGTTGGTGGTCAGGCGATGGATAGAGGTTTCACCGTTGAAGGGTTAACTGTGACCTATATGCCAAGAGGTCCGGGCATGGGCAACGCTGATACTATCCAACAACGGGCGAGGTTCTTTGGTTACAAACAAACTTATTTCGGATATTGTCGGGTTTTCCTTGAGAATAACGTACGTGATGCTTATAGCAATTATATCATCCACGAAGAGGATGTTCGTGAGCGTTTAATTGTTCACGATAAGACCGGTAGTTCTCTTAATGCTTGGAAACGCGCATTCTTCCTTGATCAGAATCTTAAACCGACTCGTCATAATGTTCTTGATATAGATTATGTGCAGGGAAATTTGAGAAGCCGATGGTACGAACCAAAAGCACCACACGATTCCGAGGAGGCAATCCAAAAGAACCGATCTGTCGTTCAAAAATTTCTGAACACGTTGTTATTCCGAACAGGCACACAAAGAACAAGTCGAATTGAAGTTTGGCATGATGTATCAACAGATGTTCGGCTCAAAGATGTCTACGAAAATTTACTTGTGCCGTTACGCGTCACACGTCTCGTTGATTCACAAAAATTCACGGGGATGCGCCTACAGATTGCTGCCTATCTTGATACTCATCCTGATGCCTTGTGTACAATCTACTACATGAATAAAGGCAATCCTCGTAAAAGAACACTGAACAAGAATGATGAAATTCCCACACTCTTTCAGGGACCAAGTCCCCGAACTGGAGAAATATACCCAGGTGACAGAAAGATAAAAGCATCTAACGGTGTGACTGTCCAAATTCACATTCTTGAATTAGTTCGCGAGAATGGCGAAAATTTTTCAGGCGTTCCAACTGTAGCGATTTGGCTTCCGAAAGATGTCTCAACTGATTGGCTCGTCCAAGACCAAGGTGGCGATGAAATCGGAAGTTAACTATGCTAGACCTAATTGAACTTTTCCAGTCATTTGATTCCATTACTACAACTGGCGATGAAAACCGTTTTGCAGCATTTCCAATTCCATGCTATGAGCCGCATCGTCTTGGCAAAGATGCTCAAGGTAAACCATTACTTCTGATCTCGGTTCTTAACGTCGGAATCCAAAGTCATCGCACGCCGGTTGTTCTTGAAAATCTTACGGTTCAGTATAATTTGAATTGCCGCGTTTCTCGTCCAGATGGTACATTTGAAGAAGGAATATTCACTGTTGTCCGTTACACCGGAGAAAACGTAATGTTGCAAGATTACTTCCTGAAGGTTATGTCTACCATCATTATATCTATTGGGGATCGACCAACTCAATCTGATGTAGCCCATGCTATAAACCAATTAATTGAGTTGTTTCGGGCGATGGCGAAGGCACCCCGAAAATCGATACAGGGATTGTGGGCAGAACTATTTCTAATATCCCAAACGGGTCAACCCACTACTTTGATAGAGGCGTGGCATACAATAGTCGAAGATCGCTACGATTTTGCTATGGACAACCAGCGAATTGAGGTGAAAAGTTTCTCTGGTAACGTCAGGCTACATCATTTTTCGCTTGAGCAATTACATCCTCCAGAAGGTGTAAAAGCACTCGTTGCCTCTGTATCCGTTGAAAGTTCACAAGCGGGAATTTCTATTGTTGATCTTAGGGAAAGGATACAAATTCGTCTCGGCAGTAATTTCAATCCACTCTTGCATGTTGATAAAATTATCGCACTCACACTTGGTGATGCTTGGCAGCAAGCATCCGATGTGCGTTTTGATGAAAAATTAGCAGAAGAATCACTTGCCTTTTATGAAACTTCTGGAATACCTTCAGTCAATCCAAATTTACCTTCTGGTGTTAGCGGAGTCCATTTCCGATCAGACTTAACAGAATGTCCCACAACTGAAATTTTACATTATCCTGAAGATCATAGACTATTTAAAGCGGTACTTCGTTAAGTTGAGTCTGAGGTTTAGGTTTGCACCAGTCTACCTCTTTATGGTACAATACCTTTAAAAATAACTGCACACAGCGCGGTGCTCCCACGTTTAACAACCCCCAACCATCGGCGAATATCTGCTCAGAACATTAGAGAACTAAGACATTGAACATAACTCGAACCGGAATGTCGTTTAAATTTATGAAAAGGTGAACAAAATGACGCAAGTTGTTCCCTTACGATACGACACCGCTCTTAAGAAAGCGTTCAGCCAACCGGAGATCTTCTGTCAATTTGCCGAGGATGTCTTGGGTATCAAATTCCATACCGATGAGGTGCATCGCGGCTACAAATTCCTTGAACCCATCGGGCAGGTTGATATTGAATACGATTTGTTTGCTGAGGACCCGGAATCTCGTATTGTGGTTGAGATACAACACGTCAAAGAGGGCCACTTCTATGATCGTTTCCTATATTATCATCTCATCAACCTCGTCGAACAGGTAAAAAACAGCAAGGCGTATCAGTTTGACCGGACAGTTTACACAATTGTTGTCCTAACAAGTCCTTACAGCGAGAACGAAATAGACTTTAGTGTTGCTATCACAGATTTCAATCCTGTCAACGAATTTAGCCGTAAAGTCGATGTCTATCCGCATCAACTTGTGTTTGTAGTGCCCCGTATGGTTAATGACAAAACGCCATCCGGCATCAAAGTGTGGTTGGAACTCGTGTTGGATTCCTTGGATGGCGAGATAGATGAAAGCCACTACAACTCCCCAATTTTCGAGAGAGTGATTGATGCGGTTAAACTTGATAACATCTCGCCAGCAGAGCGCAGGGTACTCAAAGATGAAGAGTCTTGGGAAGATACCCTCATAGATGTGAGACAGAAGGAAAAGGAAGACATCGCACGCGCACTGATTCGCGAAGGCATAAGCACCGAAGTTATTACACGAACAACGGGCCTCACAGCAGCAGAGATCGAAAAACTGAGGCAATCCTAAACGCCGAGGCGTGTTAATAACGGTGCAATACCATGAAGTGGTAAAAAACAAATACACACAACGAGGTGATCTCATGTTTAACAGACCCCCAACCATCGGCGAATACTTAATCAGAAAACTGGAAAGTTACGATATTCAACACATCTTCGGTATCCCCGGCGATTATGTGCTGCGGTTCTATAACCTCATAGAGAAGAGTTCCATTCGGCATATCGGTATGACCCGTGAGGACGCAGCGGGCTATGCGGCAGATGCCTACGCACGCACAAATGGGATGGGGGCTGCCTGTGTTACCTATTGTGTCGGTGGATTATCAATGGTGAACGCCGTTGCGGGTGCTTACGCCGAAAAATCACCTGTCGTTGTTATTAGCGGCGCACCCGGTATCAGAGAACGCGGGAAAGATGCGCTTTTACACCATAAAGTCAGGGATTTCCATACACAGCAACATATCTATGACGAGATTACGGTCGCGACGGCGCTGCTGGATGAACCCTTTACGGCTTTCAACGAAATCGATCGGGTGCTGGATGCGGTGTATCGCTATAAACGCCCTGGCTACTTAGAACTCCCGCGCGATATGGTGGATGTCCGTGGCACGCTCTACCAACGTCCTTCAACGGGTGGACATCTCAGTGACCCGGACACATTAGATGCCGCTGTTGCGGATGCTATTGATTTCATTAATCAGAGCAAGAAACCGGTGATCCTCGCGGGCGTAGAGGTACACAGATTCGGTTATCAGCACAAATTGATCCGCTTCGTAGAAGAGAAACGGATTCCTGTCGTAGCGACGCTCCTCGGGAAATCGGTGATCTCAGAGTCGCATCCGCTCTACTTGGGTATCTATGAAGGGGCAATGGGTCGGGAAGAAGTTAGACAATTTGTTGAAGATTCGGATTGTGTGATCATCCTCGGTGCATTCATGACGGATGTCAATCTTGGGATTTACACTGCAAACCTGGATCGGGCTCGCTCGATATATGCTACGTCCGAAAAAATCACAGTTCGCTATCACTCATACGAAGAGGTGATGTTTGATGACTTTATTGATGGTCTCAATTCACCGAAACTCCGAAAACGGCGGAAACCGAATTTGGAATGGGCATTCCGAGATTCAAAGCCGTTTGTCGTTGAACCTAATGCACCTTTAACGGTGCGTCGGTTATTCCGACACCTCAACGAATTTATTAATGATGAGTTAGTCGTTATTGCTGATGTTGGCGATAGCCTCTTCGGTGCTGTAGAGTTGCGAATGTCTCAACACACAGATTTCATCAGCCCTGCTTACTATACCTCCATGGGATTTGCTGTCCCAGCATCGATTGGTGCACAATTCAGCATGCGTAATAAGCGTCCGCTCGTTATCGTCGGAGATGGTGCCTTCCAGATGACTGGCACTGAACTCTCAACAACTGTTCGCTACGGACTCAACCCGATTATCCTGCTTTTAAACAATCATGGGTACGGCACGGAACGTCATCTTCTCGAAGGGACTTTCAACGATATAGGGTGCTGGAACTACAGCAGCATGCCAGCACTCTTTAGTGCGGGGCGCGGTGTCCATGTCCGAACGGAAGGTGAGTTTGAAACTGCTATCAAAACCGCACTCGCTGAGACGCAACACTTCACACTGATTGAGGCAGAACTCGAAAAGTTGGATACGTCGCCTGCACTTGCCCGGTTAGCGGAACGGATGTCCGGCACAGTTTAATAGTAGTAGGCACGCTCCGACGGGTTCTCCGTAACAGAGGAGTAGACCCGCGCCGTCGTGCCGTAACAGAGGAGTAGACCTGCTCCGACGGGTTTCCGTATACACTTCTACAACGAGGCTATCTTCTCACGCAAGAAGTTCGTACAAAAAGGCACCTGTTCTTCCGAAAGTCCGTGTAGTACGACTGCGCCGTCATAACCGCTCTCTTTTAGCAGACCGAGGTATTGGTCGTAGTCCAGCAACCCTGTCCCCGCGGCGAGGTGTCCTGCCTGTCCGTCCCTATCCAAATCTTTGGCGTGTGCGAGCGCGATGTCTTCACCGAGCAGCGCGAACGCCTCATCGAGAATTTCACGCATCTTTGGCAGCTCACCTTTGTGGAAAATATTCGCGCCGTCCATACACACCTTCAGGTAAGGGGATTGCATCTCATCGAGCAAGCGACGCGCTTTCTGCGCAGAATCAATCACATTCGCCACTTCAGGTTCAAGCGCGAGCACTACGTCGTATTCCTCCGCTACTGCTAACGCCTGTTTCATAGATTCAACGAGATCGCGCCATGCTTCTGGTGTGTTATTATCAGGATGCGCGCGCCACATGCTCTGCGGGTCACGAGAGCCGGTGCAGAGCGTGATAACCGATGTCCCCATCGACGCACATTTCGCTGCGACAGAACGCAACATCCGCAACCCAGCGTGGCGTTTCTCAACATCTGGATCAATCATATTATAAGTGCCTGAAAGTGCGGAAATTGTAATCTGTCGAGCGTCCATCTCTTCGCGGATCTCGGCGACCGACGGTCCCGATGCTGGCACATGATATTGTAGATGATGGACACCGTGTGCCACAACGGTATTAAGATTCTCGGTGAGTGTTTTTCGGCGAATCGTGCCTTCCATGAGTCCAACGTGCATAAATTTCTCCTTTAATCCCGCGATCTTTCACCCGAAGCCAACAGCCATACTATTTTAGGTTTACTGGAATCGGGTGCCATGTCCCACCTGTTACGGCTGCGAGGTATTTATGCTTAGGGTTATCAATACCCAGCACATTGACATACACTTTATTTTTTCGACAGAGATTGATTGCATCATCTACAGTAAATCCGTGTAGACTCGTGAAGGGTTCATCTGTAACGAGGATAAGATGTTTGGTAGCATCGTTGCGGAACCGCAGCTTCATCATAGTTTCATTGATGGCATCTAATGCGTGTTCATCACCACCCAATTGAATCTCATAGAGTGCGGCTTTGTACTTTGATAAATCCTGCGTCAGCTGGAAGACACCGATACGATTCTGCTTATTTTTTACTGTGAAATGCGTCAGACCGAGTTGGTAGTCAATCTCCGATGCTTTGTAGACATCAACCATCCCTCCAAGATGTTCTGCGACGGCGTTGATATTATCCTGCATACTCCCAGAGGCATCCACGACGAAAACGACATCCACGGGGGCTCCGTCACTGCTGTCAATAATATCTTCAGTCAGTTCCTTGATGACGCTGCGAAAAGTAGGCTGCTCTGCCCCGGTTTCAAAGATTCCCTGTCCCTGCCCCGCACCAATCTCAGCGACACCATCGCCGATTTCCTGTCCTGCGCCTGTTCCTTTCGTCCATTTCCTGGTCCCCGCACCGGCACCTTTGTGAGGGTTTTTGATGCGCGGTCCCTGGTGTCCTGTATAACGGCTTTCAACATCAGCAGCCGCCGTTGATTGTCTCACAGACACTATAGAATCGGGTGCCGTCGGTAAATCGGCATCTGTGGATAACGCAATCGGGACATCCACATCTATTTTGATTTTCGCCGGGGGCTGTTGAATATCAACCGCTGTGGGTACTTCTGGGAGCATTTTCGCAATCGCCAATGATGCTTCAGGCTTCATGAGCTCCACCGGCTTTTCTACAGGTAGTTTCTTTTGTATCGGCACCTCTATCTTTTCGATGGGTGTTTGGATCTCTACGACTTTCTGCTTGACGATCTCCTGCCGCGGTAACGCTTCAATCAACTCTACATGGATTTCATCTTCTACTTCCTGCGTCTTAGGTTTGAGAAAAAAGATAGAAAACCCGATCATCATGATGATATGAACGATCCCAGAAATTCGCAACGCATAGGTGCGATATTGTTGACGAAACGCCTTTTGAAGCACCCTACTATTCGTCATAAAAACGCTCCCTTATCTTTGTGCCTTGATAGATAAATGAACCGCTGGCGACAACAGCGGTTTTATGGATTATTTGGAAGAGTGATTCGCCCCTGTGGGGTGATATAGGTTCGCATCTGTCGTCTTCTCAAGATAGCAAACAACCGCTTTTCGTAAGTTGAGAGTTCATCCATAGGGTAGTCTACCTCGTGGAGCTGTCTAAAAAAGTTTTGATCGACGTATGTCCAGACCCCATCCCATCGTAAAACCTTGCCTGCTTCCTCTTGGGGTGTTTTATCGAGAATTTTAAGAAGTCCCTGCGAACGCTGATACCTCGACGGGCTTTGCGTCACATGAGATACATAGCCGTTGATATACACAAGCGTATGGTAATCCGCCCAAACCATGCCACCAGAGATCATATCTATTGGCTCTCCCAACGTTTTAGCAACATGCTCGAAAATCTCCATAGCATTTTTGACGGGTCTATCTGTGAGATAGCCTGCGACTCGGAGTCTGTCCTTTTCAAAGCAATAAACGAGCTTGACAGGCATACCCGAAATGCGTTCATTGTAGATAAGTGTATTCCCTTTTCGGTCGAATAAACGGGTCCCCTGTTTCTGTTCGCTCAGCTCCACCATTGCTTTTGAATATCCCCACCGCGTTTTGCGAAAGTGGTAATCCGCTTTCTCCGAGAGCGCGTTTTCTAAATTCCCGATTCCGCACCCGAAAGCGAGAAGCACTGGAACGCAGAACACGATGTGTTTGAATCGCCTTATCCCTTTATATGTTTTCATTGTATTTCCCTCATTTCCCTTTGATCTGGAGTTAGAAATCTCGCGTTGCTAAGATTTTGTTGATCTCTAAGACTTGTATCTTGGTTCATTTTGACTTGATACTGAGTTCATAATCTGTTGCTGCCAGTGGGCGTTGCTGCTTATCTAATACTTGTATGTTGATAGGAACTTTCCTCGTGCGGACCCGTTTATCTGCAGTCATCGGTATCCGGATGATTTCAAATCCATTTTTACGGAGATTGAAAGTTCTATCCGGGGACTGATATTTTAAACCCCCTATAGAATTTGGGAATATTCTTACCTCTAAGTCCTTGGCACTACTACCACTGTTAGAAATCATCAACTCCAGATGGCCCTTTTCTTCCGCATCAATGGATCCGTTATTGTTAGTTGGGTCTTTTAAAGTCGCGTCAATCCGAAGATTCGGCGGTATTTTTTCAGGCAAAAGCCGATCAAAAACACCGTATCTGAAAGTAATAAATCCAACAATTATAACAGCTGCAAGGGGTAGCAGGTAACGGATGAGCTGCTTTTGAATCCGCTGCTGTTTTTCCCTTTTTGACAAAAAATTGATCGCAGTTTGGAGTTGACGTATAGGTTGGTATCCCGGATTGATACGTTCAACGATGTCTGCTTCCCTTTTCGCATCACTGAACGCACCGATTTCCAAGTAAGTCTGCGCTAAGTTGTAGTGGGCAACGGCATCGCGTGGATTCGCCTGTATCACCTTTTTGAACGCTGCTTCTGCTTGTGGATATTGTTTATTGTTAAGGAAAACGAGACCACGCTCCATCTCTTTGTTACTATCAATAGACAGTTCGGGACTTTCGCTGTCAATAGGCGCGCTGACATCAGGTTCGACATTTTCGGTAGGCACTTGCTCAGGCGTGTTTTCTATATGTGGTAACCTTGGAATCTCCCCAGCGGGTTCGGGATTTTCTCTGCTAACAGACATGCGGACATCAGGTTCGGTATTTTCCGCAGGTGCATACTTCAGATCACCCCTTTTCAGCGGCGGTAACGCGATAATTTGTAAAAAGGTAAGGGCAGGTTGATAACTTGGATCAATGTTCAGCGCAGCTTGTGCAGCCTTTTCGGCTTCTTCTAATTGATACTCTCCGAAGTAGGACAGCATAAGTCCATGATACGCATTAATAAAATCTGGGTCAATTTTCACGGCCGCACTAAAATTAGTGATCGCTTCAGCATACTGACCACTGTTTAGATAGGTTTGTGCCAGGGTGTAGTGTCCATCTCTGATGTCGTTCATTTTCATTAAAAAAACGGACTTAGTCGTTTCGGACTTGGAAATTCAAAAAAATGCGATAAACTCTTGTAAATAAAAGATTTGTTTTAGGGAATCGTTCCGAGACCGGGAATTTGTGTTCCACCTTTTCTTAGAACAATACCCATAAGTCGTTTTTCATAAAACGATAAATCTGATAACGGCAAATTTATCTCGTGAAGTTGGTTGAAAAAATCAGGATCAACATGTGCATAAGTCCCATCCCAATAGGTAATCACCCCTGCTGTTCCACTTGGCAACTCGTTGCGCACGATATCTCGAATTAACCCTTTCCCAGAGTAACCATAATTTACGGAGGTTCTTTTCTCTGCAGTTTTATAAAGGTTTGCGAATATAATCTTATTAGGCGTTTTCCAAATCATTTCTTGAAGCCCACCACAGTATTGTCCATGTGTTTCTGGCACACCGTGCTTATTAACCGCTTCTTTGAGAAGATCATCGCCATTTGGGAGAGGTGTTATGGTCACATAACCTGCAGTTCGCAATCGGTTATCCTTGAACGTATAGATAAGTTGGCAATAGACACCATTAATTTCACATTTATAAATGATGTGAGTGTCTGTTCTTTTATAAACAGTATTGCCTGCTTCAACAAGGGCAACCCGTTCTTGACTGTATCCCCACTTTACTTTGCGGAAGTCATAATCAGCATTTTCAGAAAACACGTTAGAAAGCTGTTGCGAAGAAACACATCCAACTGTAGTGAAAAAGAGTATAGAGAACATGCAGAGCATCTTAGTATAAATCCACGACATACAAAACGCTCCTTAGATAGGAAAAATGGTAATTTCTGTTCTATAACCCGTTATCAGCGGAACTTTAATAGAGAATCCGGACATTTTAGGAATTATAAAGTTTCTGTCAAAAAAAATCAAGTTTTAAAATTTCGCAAGTCCAAAAATGACTAATTCCGTCTCCAAATGTTCTTATCCTGTTCGGATCCTTGTGTGAAGGGGGTAGGTCAAAAATACCAAAATGTGTTAAAACAAGTGCGAAGTTTGGGTTATATTATAGCACTTTTTGGCAATATTGACAACTTTTTTCTCAAGACAAAATAATTTCTGCATTTGACATTTTAAGGTGCCTGTGATAACATATTCTCACACAACAAGGCAGAGGTTTCGTCTACGATGAACCCGGAATTGATTATCGCTAAAATATGCAACGCTATTGATCTGATGATCGAAAGCAGTAAGCCATACAAAGGGCTGTTCCCATCTATTCTACATCCGAAAACGGGTGAGATGCTAACAGAGAAACCGCCTAAGATTCCGGGGCAAAGGGATGGTGATCGCGCGCACCTCGGTTGTAATCTTATTCACGATGAGCCGCTGCTCGCTACGATGAACGCACTCGCTGAAACCGAATCGAAACCGGAATACGCTGAAGCGATGGATCGTTACTTGGCGCACTTTGCCCGGAATTGCACGAATACGACAACTGGGTTGTTCCCTTGGGGTGAGCATTCGTTTTGGCAGCTGATTGAGGAACGCGTCGGATGTTCTCGAAACCCGGCGGGGGGTGCCGCAATTCACGATCATCTTCGCAAGGTCCCGTTGTGGCTCTGGCAAAAACTGAGGACGTTTAATCCGGCATGTGTGCAAAGTTTCGCTGATGGGCTGGATTATCATTGGACAGAGGGCGACGGACTTGAATACATCCGTCATGCGAATATCGACACAAAAGCACATCTCGTTCGCGGAGGACGAGCGTGCGATTTTCCACGGCACTCAGGCTTTTACATCCTCGATTTAGCGTTCGCGTATGTGCAGGACCAACGTCCTGAAACCCTTCAACAGATCCAGAATTATACCGATTACTGGTGGGAGAAACGGGATGCGCGTGGACTTTTACGTATTGAAAGCCGCTCACCGAAGGAAGATGAACGGTTTTTTGAGACGAATGCGCCGACGCAAACGTTCTCATTGGGGATCAGTCTCCTTGAATCTGCAACGTTGATAGCATCGCTTCTCCCCGAATTGGCATACCAGATGCGGCAATACGGCTCGGTTTACATTAACGGATTCCTCGCCGCACCGCACAACCTCGAAACACATGAGTTTGTGAGTTTATGCCAGTGTGAGACGGATCGGATTGTTGAACGGATGTCCGCATGGGGCAGTGTCTACGGTGCCGGGACTTCGTGCGGTACTGGGGTGTTATGCCTCGGCGGATGGCGGTTAACGCAGAATGAAAAGTTGATGGACTACGCACGCGCCGTTGGTAACACCTATCTGGATGAGAAGTTTCCAGTGGATCGCGTTCAGACGGAAGCGTTCAAGATTCCGGCATCAGATGCCGGGCTTACGCTTGAATTGTTTGCGGATCTCTACGACATCACGGGTGAATCGGTATGGTTGGAAGGCGGCATTGAACTTGCGGAGACAGTGTTGGAGATCTATTTTCCAGAAACGCTCCCCTACGGTGCATCGGGGATAGATTGGTATGAATCACAGATGGGCGCAGCGTTCCTGATTCACGGTTTAGCACGAGTGGCACTCTTATCACGTCACCGAACCTGTCCACTCGCACCCAATTACACTGCGCGATAGAAAGATCAATAGAAATGTTTGTAGTAGGGCAATTTATTGCCCGTCGGCATTACAGCGTCCATTAGTAATTGTAGACTTTACTATATACAGTAGGATTTACGCATTTTTCCATGATAACGGACATCGGATACACTGCAGGCGGGATTTGAAATCCCGCCTGCAAGGGGGTCTGCGTAAACCCTATACAGATTACATTACAGAAGAAAGGAAAATTATGTCAAGAGTACCGATTGGTTTAGAACTGTTTTCTGTCCGAAATGAGTTGGCGGAGGATGCCCGCGGCACGATAAAAGCGGTCGCAGAGATGGGATACGAAGGCGTTGAATTCGCCGGTCCACCTCAGCATCCCGCGCAAGAGTTAAAAGGCTATCTCGACGAGTTCGGCTTGGTTTGCTGTGGATGGCACACACCGTTCAACCTCGTCCAAGAAGATACCCTCGCCGAAACGATTGAATTCAATAAAGTTTTGGAGAACCGTTATATTATCGTTCCGGGGATACCGGGCGAACTGCGTCAGTCAAGAGCGGATTGGTTGAAGTTGGCGGATGTCTTCAATGGGATCGCTGACAAACTCGCCGCACACGATATGGTGACCGGTTACCATAACCATCACGTCGAATTTACGCCACTGGATGGTGAACAACCGTGGGATACCTTCTTCGGGAATACAAACGCAGGTGTTGTGATGCAGCTGGATATGGGCAATGCGCTATCCGGTGGTGCCGATCTTGTCGGTATTCTGGAGAGATACCCCGGACGCGCTGGCACAGTTCACCTCAAGCCGTATGACGAATCAATAGGTGAGACGGACAGACACGCCGCTTTCCGTCCGATTATCGGCGAGGACAGTGTACCATGGGACGAGATCTTCCGCATCTGCGAAACGACCGGTGGGACGGAATGGTATATCGTCGAATATGAAAGCGATGCCTACCCGCCACTTGAGTCTGTTGAACGCTGTCTAACGGCACTCAAGGAAATGGGTAAGTAATCCGAACTTACCTTTGGAGCAAATTCATGAGAACCTATTGTGCAAGCACCCTTCCATTTTCCGCTTTTCCTTTGACAGCGTTTGTGAACGAGTTATCTGAAGGCGGTGTATCCGCCATTGAACTCGCGCAACCCCATTTTTCGGATGTGGCAGCTGAAACTATTGACACACTTCGAGAAGAGACTGGACTCAATTTCAAATCCATGCTGAGCACAGTCCGGGTTGACGCGCCAGATGGACTTGAAGCGTTAATCTCGATTCTCGACACTGCCCAAAGGCTTTCCGTTCCAATCGTCAGCATCGCGAGTGGTGGCAATGAAGATGCCACCGCTCGCGAGATTGACACGATTATTGGTCATCTCAAAACAGTCACTGCTGAAGCGGAGACCCGCAATTTGACCCTTGTGCTCTATGCGCACGAAGGAAGTCTCGCTTACAATCTTGAACGCACGCAGCAGATCCTTAATGCGATCCCGTCCGAAAATTTTGGCTTCTACTACAGTCCGTTTCATTTCCATCGCGCTGGAGACGATCCCGTTGTCGCCTTACGTACGTTGTCAGAACGGCTGGTCAGCGTCTATTTCAACTGCGGTGTTGATTCAGAGACAGGCAGTAAACCGTTCTGGGCACCAGAAATGGATTTTCCTGCCATTTGTAAGGAGATAGAACGCGCTGGTTATACCGAAGAAATCATGCTCATCTATTTAGGATTGAACGCGGAGACACCACAACCGATTGTTGAGGGTGTTTTGAACGCTCGCGCGAAGTTAGAAACCTACTTTTGATTGAAGACGCTTTACTATCCTATTCCACACGTTACACGAAAACGATGGATGAAAACGGGCAAAATGTTGGGAACTTTGCTTTTCACGTCGTGCATCATGTATGATCATACTTGTGGTTTCTCAAAACCCAATGCCAACGCGCTGTTTGTTTTCTCCAAATTTCTTTAGTATATTCCTATAATTACTCCCGTCTCTCAAAAAAATCCTTTCAAAAGTGTCCAAACGTCTTTCAGGGACATCCATTGTGTGTTTTCCCTCCGTGATCGGGGTTTATCCTGCGTTCAGAACCCGA
The DNA here is from genome assembly GCA_003635255.1 of Candidatus Poribacteria bacterium. Classification (GTDB taxonomy): domain Bacteria; phylum Poribacteria; class WGA-4E; order WGA-4E; family WGA-3G; genus WGA-3G. Next base: position 38,793 of record PYJC01000161.1, read on the forward strand.
TACTCGCAGAACAACTTCTAAAAATCCTGATTTTTTTTGTGATTTTTTTGAAATGATGTGAGTTTTCCGCCCAAAGCTTCGTCTTTAATAATAGAAGGTATGAACCGTATCGCCCTACGTAGTTTTACAAGATTCGGCATCTGATTAAGCCTTTCGGCGGATACGGACACACCCCAACTGTTTATTGGAAGGACACCTCGTGGAAAAAGAAAATGATGTTCAACTGATTCAAAGAATATTATCAGGCGATGAAGCAGCGTTTGATGTCCTGGTCCAAAGGCACCAGAAGAGTGTGCACGCCTTGGCGTGGCGGAAGATCGGCGATTTTCATGATGCTGAGGAGATTACACAGGACACATTCCTTCAAGTATACAAAAAACTCCCGACACTCAAGGACCCTTATAAATTTGCTGGGTGGCTGTATGTCATCACAAATCGGCTTTGTTTTGATCGGATGCGGCAGAAAAATCTTACGATACAATCGTTGGAGGACACACCTGTGGAAGAAGTTGAAAGATCCTCTTATACCCATCACGTATCGGAACAACGGCATACAGAAGTCACCGAGCGTCGTCGTGCTATCGTCAAGAAACTTCTCGAAAAACTTCCAGAGAGTGAACGGACAGTCATGATCCTCCATTATCTCGGCGAAATGACGGTGAAAGAAATTAGCAAGTTCCTGGGTGTCTCTGCAAACGCAATTCATAACCGACTGTATCGGGCACGAAAGCGGTTACAAGAGGAAGAAGCCCTCCTTGTTCAAGAAGTTCTCAGCGGCGTGCAAATACCAACGAGTGTAGGTCAAAACATTATGCAGCGGGTCGCTGACATAAAACTCGCGCCGCAAACAACTCCAAAACCCGTTATTCCGTGGATCGCTTTCGGCACCGCTTTCCTTCTGCTCGCATTACTCTTTGGCGCGAGCAATCAATACCTCACCCGTTTTCAGAGACCCTATAGTTTCGAGGCGGCATCTGAACCGACCATTGCCATCATTGACGCACCCGTCGTTCTTGAGACAGACGCGAAACCCGCACTGCGAAGTCAAGTTGGACAGGATACCGCCTTAAATCAAAGAACTGGTGCAGACTTACATGGGTCTGAAACTGTCTCAACAACCGAGTTAACGATGCAACCAGAAAATATTGAAGCATGGATGCCAGATGAAAATCTACGTCGGGTTATCAAATCTGAGCTCAAACTTGGCGATATTCCGCTCGAGATAGAACATCTCCAGCAACTTGAGCGGTTACTCAGTATGGATGGCGGCATAGAAAGTATTGTGGGTTTAGAACACGCTGTCAATCTTAAATTTCTACATCTTGCACCCAACAAAATCTCGGATCTCACACCACTCGCAAACCTACACAACCTTCGGATACTGAAACTCTATCTCAACAGACTCGTAGACATTTCACCCCTTGCGGGATTAGTAGGTTTAGAGACTTTGCATATATCAAATAACAGGATCGTTGACATCTCACCCCTTGAGAGGCTTGTAAACTTAAGAGATTTACGACTCGACCACAATCGCATCGAATATTTTTCACCGCTCGCCGGATTAACAAAACTTCAGATCCTTAGGATTAACGACAATTGGGGCATCGATATTTCATCTGTCCCGACATCCAATTTGACAGAATTTCTGTATGATCCGACCTTTAATATCCCAGAGATACCGAACCGGGACCGGATCATGGCTCGCCAGTATCCATCCGTTTTCGCAGCTTGGCATAACATCATCAATCTACCAACGCTCTCATGGGACGAAAGATTAGTCTATCACGACCTGTATTTCTCTAACCCTATGTTCGGGCTTCATTGGCGGTGGACTCCTACAAAAATGAAAATCTCTGGGAATTTTCGGACAGCAAAGCAACAGCGAGATACTATGCTCAAAGAGAATCCAAATATGATTTTTCTCGTCGGGATTTATCACTATGGTACACAAGATACATTCGTTCAGCAGGCTATTGAAGTTGACAAATGTGGTATCTATGATGGTATCTTTTTAAATTGGTGGCAAGGCGATAGGGTTGATGCGAAAGTTGCTATACTGCAGAAAATTCGTGAAGTGGTTAGAGATGATTTTCTTATTATCGTCAACGGACTTCGCTCTAAAGCTCCACACTTAGCACCCTATGTCAATGGCACATTCATGGAAACGAGACGATACCATCCACAGGGTTACACCCATACCGAACTTCAAGAGATTGAAGGTGCTTTGCTATGGTCAGAGAAAAATCTTCGATCTCCACAGATTAATTCCTTAGAGGGTTGGGGACTCGCTGAGGAACCCTTAGATTCACCGCGTAACCAGCAATGGATGCGGGTTTTTACAACCTTGAGTTTAACGCATTCTGACGGCTATGTTTCGTATGTGACGGGGATTTCATCGTTAACCCACACACATCATTATCCCATTTGGGAAGGACATTCCAACGAACACGCACAAGGAAAACTACACGATCATACGCATCAGCACTACTGGTATGATTTCTGGAGTGCCGATCTCGGCCAGCCAGTAGGTGGAAAAGGGCAGCTCTACCGCGGTCGCGAGGGTGTATTCATCCGCGAGTTTGCCAACGGCTGGGCGGTCTACAATCGCAGCGGAAAAGCACAGCAGATCCAGTTGCCGATGCAAGCCACCGGTGTCGCGAGTGGTATCACCAGCACATCACACGCTGTCCCTGATTTAGATGGTGAGATTTACTTGAAGTAGGAGCGAGCTCCGCTCGCGATCTGTAATATCTCAGACCGTAGGTTGGGTAGAGCGATAACCGCTTTTCAAATAACACTTTTATGTAAATGACATAGCGAAACCCAACAAGCAAACTGAATAAACGCTTCGTAAAAACCGAGGTAAATGCAGATGTGAACAGCGACAGCATTGTTAACGTTGTAGCGAATGCGTTTTGAAAAGGAAACTATAGTATGAACAGATAGGTAAACCGGAAGGCCAATCACTTTTGCATGAATAAACAGAATCCGCCTCGAAACATCCATAGTGTCAATCGGCATCTGAGGCATTTCCAATGGAAGGAGAAAACCGAGTATGAAATTCTTGAATTGTTTACTAATCGTAAGTCTACTTTCTGTTTGTGGGAACGGATATACCCAAAACAACACAGCGCAAAACGCATATCTCATTTTTGAAAAGTACTGTGTCGGCTGTCATAGTGAAGGTGGCTCCTTCGCGGAGTCACTCATTATAGACTGGTCATTGTTGCTTGAAAATGGCACAGTTGTTCCTGGAAAACCAGAGGAATCAGAGTTATACCGGCGTTTGCTCGGTCCTACCGAGCGAGGGTTGCAAATGCCTTTTGGACAACTACCGCTTTCAGACAAAGCAATCGCCACAATTCGGAGTTGGATACTTGCGGGTGCACCAGATTGGAATGTTCTGCCAGAAACAGATAGGCGTTTTATCACAGACGAGGTGATACTTGACAGCATCCACACCCATCTACAATCCCTTACGCCGTTTGATCGCGCCTCCGCGCGCTATTTCACACTCACACATCTCTATAATGCGGGTGATATATCTGAAGACCTACAATCATACGGCGTTGCGCTTTCCAAGCTCCTCAACAGTCTATCTTGGGGATTCACGGTTGTCCGACCAAAACCGATTAATCTGGAACAGACAATTTTTTACATAGATTTGCGAAACTATGAATGGGATAAAAACGATGCATGGACAAAGATAGAACAGCGATATTCTTACAGAAATGATTTTGAAGGCGCGGGTCAGACCGATTTACATAATAAACTCAGCCTATTGCAGGATGAGATGGAATGTGAAGTGCCAGTGGTACATATTGATTGGTTCCTCGCAACTGCTTCACAACCACCGCTTTACAATGAGGTGCTGGGTCTCCCTGAAACAGACCGAGAATTAGAAACACGCCTTGGTGTGAATGTTGCGCAAAACATCAAAAATGACCCTGGCGTTCGCGTCTGGCGCGCAGGATTCACAGATTCAGGGGTTTCTACGAACAACCGAGTCGTGGAACGGCACGCCTCGCAATATGGCGCGTATTGGAAAAGTTATGATTTTGCTGGAAGTGTCGGCAAACAAAACATCTTCGTGCATCCACTTTCTTTTACTCACGACGGTGGTGAGGTCGTATTCAACCTACCGAATGGCTTGCAAGCATATTATCTGTCTGATGCGCGGGGAAACAGACTCGACGAAGCACCGGTAGAGATTGTTTCTGATCCTGCGGCAAGCGATCCGACCGTTAGGAACGGCATCTCTTGTATCGGCTGTCATACCGAAGGCATGAAAACGTTTGAGGATGAAGTGCGCCAAGCTATTGAAAAAGCACCGAGTCCGCTTTATGATAGAATACACGCATTGCGGCTTTATGTCGAACAAGATGTAATGAATAGACTTGTAGCCTTTGACAAACAACGTTATGAAATGTCACTTGTAGCCGCAACGGGTGAAACGGTTAGTGAAATTGAACCAATTTCCCGGTTCTATGAGATATTCAATAGTACTTTAGATGCAGCACACGCTGCCGCAGCACTCGGATTACGGACCGAGGGCTTCCTGCAAAAAATACAGGAGAATACCAATTTACAGAGTTTGGGGCTTCAAGTATTAGAAAGCGGCGAGATTAAACGCGATACTTGGACATCAAATTTCAAGGCTGTTGTTTTCGCGCTTAATACACCCACAATTGTGGAGGAACCTGACCCGGTAATACCAATAGCACCTCCACCGAGGGACACCCCAAGCGATCCTGATAATGTTGTCTACATACCAGATCCGAACCTACGCGCAGCAATTGCAAAAAGACTTTTTAAAGCGATAGATGTGCCTATTACAGTGGAAGAAATGGAATCATTTACTAATTTACATGTAGGTAAGCCAGAATTTCCCAATTTAGAAAGTATTAAGGATCTAACCGGATTGGAATATGCAATAAATGTGCGGGAATTATCGTTCGACTCTCACGAGGTCTCCGATCTTTCACCACTTGCAGGACTGAGAAAAATAAGGCTTTTAGTGATGGAGAATAATCCGATTTCAGATCTCTCGCCACTTGCCGGATTATCGGAATTAGAAGACATAAAGTTAAGCCATACGCTTGTGAGCGATATTTCGGTGTTAGCAGGTAAGGCGAAATTGAAATACGTTCGTATGTGGGGCCCCCCGATCAGTGATATGTCCCCATTAGCAGATCTTCCTAATATTCAACATATAGATCTGTGTGGTAACGAAATCTCAGAAATACCATCTTTAGAAAACGCCCCTAACTTGAAGAATTTATATGTTTTTGGAAACCAGGTCTCTGATGTTTCTGTTTTAGAAAATCTAATAGGTTTAGAGCGATTGAACCTGAGCGGCAACAATATCACAGATGTCTCACCATTAGCGAACTTAACGAATCTGAAATGGTTAGATTTGAGAAACAATCCTATTACCGATTGGACAGTGTTAGAGGCACTTTCTAAAAACACAAAAATAGAGACGAAGGGATTTACCTTTACTACCAATACCGATAAGGTCGGTATTGATAACCCCTTTACTTTTGAGATCAAGGCACTATTCATACGCAATTTAATCGGCTGGCAGTGTAATCTTGCTTTTGACGCAAATCTCCTTGAAGCCGTTGAAGTTACTGAAGGTGATTTTCTATCGCAGGATGGGGCAGCGACACTATTTCAGGAAGGCACCATCGACAATGAAATAGGACTCATCAGTGGATACAATGTTCTACGGTTGGACGGGAAGGGTGTCAACGGAAGCGGAGTCTTACTGTCTATCAAGTTTAGGGCGAAAAGAATAGGGACAGCCGTTTTCACGCCGGGTAATTGTTTTCTCGGTGATAGTGATGGCGAAGAGATCCCTTCGGAAACCCGAAGACTTGAGATAGAGATTAAAGAACACGCCCCGTTACCAGAAGACGAGGTTTGGACGGGACCCAAAGAGGATGTCAACAGAGATGGTGTCATCAATATTTTGGATATGATACTTGTTTCAAAAAATATCGGTAAACCTGTAAATGAGGCACCACGCGCAGATATCAACGGGGATGGTGTCATCAATATTCTTGATCTTGTCGCTGTCGCAGGAAATTTGGATGGATAATATGGGAAATACAGTTACCCCGAATGTTATTCTCATCTTCGCAGATGATCTCGGACGCGGGATGCTCAGCTGCTATGGGCAGCAACATTTCGAGATACCTTGATGCCAACGCTCGCTGAATACTCAGGTTTGGACAATTCCTATGGTTTGTGAGTTGAGTTTTCAAAGAGTTGTGTATTTTTCCGCAGGTTGCACACCTCACAGAACTCTGAGAAAAATACCACACTCCAGCGGAGTGCTATGTGTTCCGAAAGATTACACTGCCTCTGTGGAACGCGCAGAGATTCTGTGGAGGTTTTGGGTTTCACGCATGTTCAAACCAATTTACCGAAAATTGTCCAAGCTTTAGTATATCTTATGACATATCTTATGACAATGAAAGA
>PYJC01000162.1 GCA_003635255.1 Candidatus Poribacteria bacterium
TGCGGGAATAGGTGCCAGGTCAGGTCCCTGTGAGCCATCAGACAAACCGTTCCCGAGCCAGTGAATCACTGCGGCGCGGTGTCGCCGCTTGTTGTTCACCAACACCAGTGTATGATCTGGGGCAAGTCCGCGTAAATTTGCCGGACGGACCACTGTTGATGCATCGCTAATCGGCTGTGTATTAACGTTATAAGATGGCACCAAAGTTCTCAGCAAATCCGGTAGATCCGCGCCGCCCTGCTTCTCAAAGGCTTCGTTTGACACGATATCGATCGGTACTGCCGAATCCAAGACGGAACGCGGTTGTGCACGCGTTCCTACCACAACAAGGCTCTCAATTATGACAGGGGCATCGCCTTCGGATGCTTCTTCAGTTGCTTCCGTCTCGTTCGTGTCTCCTGTTTCCTCTGTTGTTTCGGAGTGCTGGTCCGCCATAACGGTTCCAAACGTGCACACCAAAATGCCTATAGCAATACTGAGCACGAAGAGAATCGGTTTAATATCGTTTTTGTAAGACATACAATCTCCTCTATGATTTTGACGTAAACGCCAGTTTTTCACTATTGATTTCGCAACTGGTGATAAATGAACACAACTGTTTATGGAATAGCATAGTTAGAAAACGTAGCGAATAACCTACGCCTCCTTTACAAGTTATACTATAATTATACCGAATATCATACCATTATGCAAATTACAGTGCAAAAATTGTAATACATAGCCCTAAAATTGCCGTATTAGATGATTTTAGATCTTAGCATTTTCAGGATGGTTCGTTGGTAAGCGGTCAGGAATTTCGCAGGTGTATCTAAAGTTGCTAACCACTTTACTACGTTGTGTTTACATTTCATCATCAAAATCGTCGGAAAGTCAGTATCTACCAGAATTTGCATCTATAGATCGAATGTACCTTGCAGAACTATGGAAGTCTTACTATGATTGGATCCGGAGCCAAAATGTAAACACTACCTAGGGGAAATCCGCAAAAACACCCCAAGCAAAAACACTTTAGCACACTTTACTCTCACCGCGAGGCATTTAAAACTTTCCGATAACTGACAACTCATACGCGTCAGGATTCGGAGATCCCTCCTACAAGAGGACTAAAAAGCCCTGATTTGGACTTGACAACGAAAATATGTTGGTATATACTTAAGTAATGTGCTAAACTAATGCCATATCCTGCTTGGGATACGAAAGCGTTGTCTGAGGCATCCATCAAATAACTCGTTAGTAGCAAAGATACATTACTATGGCAAAGAAAAAGGGGCGCCGCACCACAAATGTGGCACGGAAGCGTGAGAAGCGAAATCGCGACCGGAAAACCAGACAGAAGCAGATTGCACTCGAAAAGCAACGTAAACTGCTTCATGAAAAATCGGAAGAAGAGCATCTACATGCTTGTATCTCAGCGAGCCGAAAATTGCTCGACGAACCTGAGTTTGAGGGGATACTTTTCGATCCTGAACTGATGCAGAAACGGGTCATGGAAGTCCTTAATCACATTGAAACAGAGGATGAAGGGACACCTATAGACGAACCAGAGCATTTGCTTGAACCTGAAGGAAATTCTATCCACCTCACGGATGTATATGTAGATGAAGCCTCTATCAATGAGGCGCAACCCATCCCAATGTCGGAAGCTGAAGAGGCGTGTGATCATTTTCGTTTAGAGGTACTTCCACATCTGGTCACACCGGATTTCATGGAACAATTAACGCGAGCACTCACAGCATGTGAAAGACGCCTCAAATTGACTGGCAACCGCGACCTCGCTGAGGTTGCTTTCGTGACCTATTCGCTTTTTGAAGCAGCACCACCGGAAATATTGGCGTTTCACCCGATGATTCAAACGATCGGTATCAAAACCCTACGGATGGTTGTGGAAGAACTCGATGTGGTTGTTGAAGGTCGAGAAGACGTTAAAGAAATTCTCTCGGATGTCTTAGCACAAGAGAATTCGGAAGCATATCCATCTCAACCCATTGCTGCCTTTTCAAATACTGGTTTAGACGCGGCAATCGAAAAAAGTGAGGATATTGAATCCGCTGCTATGGAATTGACTTCTTTCCAAGTAGATGCGGAAGAAGTTGACCTTGAAGCGGCTTTATCCACTCCTACAAAAACGGAGATAGATCCACCGGAACTTGTACAGATCTCGGAACCAGAGCCGGTTATTCCGAAAGAAACTGTGCCACCGGAAGTAGCACCGCCTGCACCGACACTTTCACCTGACGAACTTCCTGCCCGAGCACTCTATAAAAATTTTGAAGGCTTGGCTATACAAGAGAGTTTCAAGAGGGCAACAGATGACGGGGCTTTACAAGAGGGGTTTGCAAACTATACTTTGGTGAGCGAAGATGCAGAACAGGTTGAATTTGTTGATGTAGAAAACGAACGTTACATTACGGTTACCGAAGAAAGACTTCAGTTACATGCGCGTTCAGGGGCGGAACTTGCCACTGCAATGGCAGAGATAGAATCACATTGTACATCGGCAGTGATGTACCTCGCCAAAACGGTGGAAGAAAGGGGGTGAAATTATGCCAAGAAGTAAGAGCGGACAGGTCCGGCGCCGGACGCAAATCCGTCAACGCCAGTTACGGCGACTCAAAAGAAAGAAAGCGGCATTGAAAGAAATCTTGCAAAATCGAGAAGCCTAATATGCATGTTTTCAGTTACGGCGGGTTGCCGTGCCCGCCCGCGTCGCTATCAATATTTATTATTTTTTCTCTGTCTTTTCAAAATGTACAAACTCTGTAGCGTTTAACCGCACGGAGTTCCCGTCGTTCTCCTCAACATATCCCATTCTGAGCAACGTAATTATCTCATGAGCGGTAGGAACGTTAAGAAGTTGGCGGATCTGCTCACGATCTGCTGCGCGCTCCAGCGGTGCGCTGACAAACTGCACGCCGATTTTTATGGCGGTCGCAGCGAGGAGTACATTTTGGATTAACATCCCCATGCTCAACCACATCCACCGCGTCCCGCCTTCGCCGGGTGGATACCGCTTACAATTCATCGTCACTAACATAAGCAGTGGTGCTTCGCGGACCTGTGTAGCGATTTCTTTGGCAGGTATTTTACCTGCGCCTAAATGCCCGAAAAGTGTAAATGATTTCGCGTTTTTTAATAACCCTTGCAGTAGTTTTTCAGGGGCATCCTGCAGCGGTTTGGGTAGTGTAACGTGATCGGTCAGAAGAACACCATCACCGCGTTCCTGCCACTCCGCCTCCGTGAGACGCATCCACCGACTGTTGTCATCAAGAAATTTTGGATCCTTGAATTGTTCGACGATAGCACGTTCTGTTATGTCGGCGAGTGCTGCTTTACCATCTGCTTCCTGAATAAACGTGAGTTCCCAAGGTTGGACGTTGAAGGGTGAGGGTGCCCACCGTGCCGCCTCAATGAGTTTCTCAAGGTCATCAGACGCTATCGGGCGTTCTTGAAATGCCCCGCGATGGCTTCGGCGTTGCGTCATTGCATCAAACACATTCATAGATTCTCAAAACTCCGATGGCGTTCAAGGATTTCTGCCGGTGCGGCAGTGCCGGTGGTGCCGATTTTGGTGACAGTAATTGAAGCGACCAGATTCCCAACATAAGCTGCTTCAACAGCAGCATCGATTCCAAGGCAACAGAGTGTCGTCACAAGTCCTGCCGAAACACTGTCGCCTGCTCCAACTGGATCGGTTTCATCATCAATCAGGATGCCAGGGATGTGTGTGAACGCACCGTTATGGTAGACGAGGATGCCATTTTCGCCGAGCGTGACGTACACTGTATTTTGGGTCTGTGCGGCGAGGGTAAGCGCGCACTGCTTGGCTTCTTCAATATCAACTTGATGTCCGCGCCATTCTGGCTGAATCGCGCGTTTTGCCTCGAATCGGTTCGGTTTAATGATGACGTTTTGATAGGCACCAATCCGCGTCCGGGAGTCAGCGAAAAAGATTTTTTCAGAAAATGCCAAGGCTGACTCACATAATACGTCTCTCACACGGCTTGTCATGACACCTAAGTTCTCAATCGGCATCTGATCACCGACGATTATACCGTCAACAAGCGGAATACACGCTTGAAGCGCGTCAATAACGGATGCTTCAACTTCTGGTCCCATTGCGGATTGGTTTTCAATATCAAACCGCGGTCCCTCCGTTTCCACATCTTCATATCCACGATGGATCGGCTTGAGATAGGTAGGTGTCACCCAGTTTGGCACCTGTACCATGAAATCTGTGAGGCATCCATTCACTTGTAAGCAATTGAGCAGCGTCCCTCCAAATCCGTCTTCACCGAGGACACCTAACGTATAGACCGTCCCTACACCTAATGCTTTCAGGTTATTTGTGACGGTTCCTGCTGCCCCGGGGCTATAGCGTTGTTCAACAACAGGATTCGTATGCCACGGCGTTTCTAACGACAATGTTGAGCGGGTCTTGTCAATGTACCAATAGGCATCCAAGTAAAAATCTCCAATGACAAGAATCCGCTGGTCGCGAAAACGATTGAGAATAGTTTTTAGGCGTGCTTCGCTAATCAAGGTGTCCCTCCGATGTCTCACGATCCACCGACCCTGGACAATCATTATAGCACACCCTACCTTTTTGCGGAAACACCAATTTGCAATATCACGCCAGATGTGGTAAAATATAGGGTATCCATTTTTCTATAGCAGGTTTCAGCTTACAAGTTACGCCGAAATATCACACTAATGTTTGGAGAAAATCTATGTACAAAATCGGTCTCATCCCTGGCGATGGAATCGGCCCCGAAGTGACGCGCGAGGCGATGAAAGTCTTCGGGGCAGCAGCCGCAGAAGCAGGAATACAATACGAAACAGTCGAATACGATGTCGGTGGCGATCGGTATCTCGCAACCGGCGAGGTGCTACCGGATTCCGTATTAGAAGAACTCCGAGGACTTGACGCTATCTATTTGGGTGCTATCGGACACCCCGATGTTAAACCCGGTATTTTAGAGAAAGGTATCCTGTTAAAGGTCCGGTTTGAACTCGATCTCTATATCAACTTGCGTCCCGTCAAACTCTATCCTGGTGTCCCAACCCCCGTGAAAGACAAAGGTCCTGAGGAGATTGATTTTATCATTGTCCGTGAAAACACCGAGGGCTTATACGCAGGTATTGGTGGTTTCCTGAAACGCGGCACGCGCGACGAAGTTGCTATTCAGGAGATGATCAACACCTACAAAGGTGTGGAACGTTGTGTCCGCTATGCGTATGAACTCACGAAAAAACGGAACAAGGAAAATACATTAACACTCTGCGATAAAGCGAACGTTCTCACTTATGCACACGACCTCTGGCGGCGCGTCTTTGACGAGGTGGGTGAAGATTATCCCGATATCAAGAAAGAATACGCATTTGTCGATGCGACAACGATGTGGATGGTGAAAAACCCGGAGTGGTTCGATGTTGTTGTGACGTGTAATATGTTCGGTGACATTATTACCGATCTCGGTGCGATGATTCAAGGGGGTATGGGGGTCGCTGCATCCGGTAATTTGAATCCAGAGAGCGTTGCCATGTTTGAACCGATCCACGGTTCTGCGCCGCGCTATACCGGCAAAAACCAGATTAATCCAATTGCGGCGGTCGGCGCAGCGGGAATGATGCTTGATCACCTTGGATATGCGGACGCGGCGGACAAAGTAGAAACATCCATCAGCGATCTACTTGCGAGCGGAAAAATCAAAGATCTGGGTGCCGGGCGGATGGGATATACCACTGAGGAGGTTGGTGACCTGATCGCAGAAGGGTTGTAGGCATTCACAGGTAAAAGTGATTCTTATCAGATGAGACGTGCCGTAAAATTAATCCGATCTGAATAACGGTTCCATCGATTGAAGGTGTACATATCGTAAGCACTCAAGGGTTTGTACCCCGCTTTTTTAAGTAGGTCATTGACGGTGCTTACTTCAAAGATTCGTTGCTGGTGGACCTCCTCATAGCGTCGAAATAACTCGCCTTCACGGATGAAAAAGGTGAGTAGCGTACGGCACATTTTGGCGTGATGGATGTAGTTATTTTTCCAGATATAGGTATAGTCCTCATGATTTGAGGCGAACGTTTTGTTGTGGAAATGTTCAACGATGTTTCGCTCAGTCGTCACGTCGAAGATAAATAAGCCGTCGGGTTCGAGATGCTTAGCGACGGATTCAAAAACATCGCGCAACTCGGTTTCATCGTAGGCGTAGTTAATGCTATCATACGTGCAGAGCACTGCGTCAAACCGGTGGTTCAACTGGAAATCGCGCATATCACCGTGATGTAACTTAATGTCCACGTCGTGCGCTGTCGCCTTCTCTGTTGCAATTTCCAACATACCGGTTGCGCGGTCGACACCCGTCATCTCGTAGTCTTTCAATGCGAGTTGTATCGTCAATGCGCAAGTACCACAAGCCAAATCAAGAACGCGGCGCGGTTTACAATCATATTTGTCGAAGAGGGACTCGATGTAGTGTGTCCAGCGCGTATAATTGACGTTTGTCATTATCCGATCATAGGCGTAGGCAAATTTTTCATAAGGGGGTGTCAGGTTTGTCTGCATTGTTTAAGTGTCGCCTGCAACTGATGATGCAAGTCACTCGGGACCTCCTTTAACTCCGACAGAAGCATTCATCATTCGGAGGAGTGTGTTAATTTCTTCAGCGTCCCAAACTTGATCGTCATTGGCTGCTATGGCATAACTGCCAACGGCTTTAATCTTACGGAGACTAATTTTCCCTGTAAGAAAACTGAACGGGAGCTGCATTCCAACGGTTTTGACTCGGTCAAACGTTGTTTCAATGTCATATCGGTCAACACCCTCGGGTGCCTGTCGAAGCAAAGCGTCTTTCACCATATCTGCTCCGAAACTGAATAACTCTTTGATGATGAACCATTGCAAAATTGCAAGGCATATTGTAAGGATTAGGAGCACCGTCAAACCTTTGACAGCGTATCGTTTCCATTTTCCGTTCTGGACACTCACGTTCAATTTACCTCCGGGTCGGGATCCTATATCTGCGCCTTATCCTAACACTTTGCGCAGATATTGTCAACAGATTTTCTTCAGTGGTCATCAGCAGATCGCGAGCACAGTTCGCTCCTACAGAAGAGGGGTGCTGAACAAACAACCAAAAATATGGAGAACTAAATGACCTTATATCGCGAGTGGTTGTCAGTTATCAGAAAGATGGCTGTCGGAAACCATCGGCAGTCAGAAAGATGACCATCAGCGGTCAGCAGTCAGTGGAATGGTTGTCAGTAAAAATACAGTGAGTGCAGAAAAATGAAAATAGGGATTGTGGGCAGACCACAGGTCGGAAAAACTACAGTTTTTAACACCTTGGCGGAATCTAATGCAGAAATTGGGGGTTACACGAGTCGTGGCCAAATCAACCTCAGCACTGCCAATGTACCAGATGAGCGTCTGGAACGTTTAGCAGAGATATTTGGTTCCCAGAAAACAACGCCTGCGACAATTGACTATGTAGATGTCGCTGGGGTGACCAAATCGGATGTGGAGCAAGCAGAATTGGATTCTGGGATGCTCGCGGAACTCCGCACTGTCGATGCCCTTGCACATGTCGTTAGGCTGTTTGAAGATGAATCTGTACCACACGTTGATGGCAGCGTTGATGCCGAACGCGACATCGAAAGTGTCTCCCTTGAATTTGCGCTGGCAGATCTACAAATCGTTGAAAATAGACTTGACCGACTCCGAAAGCAGTTTCAAAACCAAAAACTACCGGAACAGCAGAACGAAATTCGGCTTTTAGAAGCGTGTCAAGAGACTTTAGAAAAGGGGGAACCGCTTCGCACACTCGATTTATCTGACAACGAAGAAAAATTGATACGCGGCTACGGGTTTTTGACGCAGAAACCGTTGTTGCTGGTCTGTAATATCAGTGAAACGCAACTCGAAACGGTTGAGGAGATTCGTGAACGTTTCAGTAGATATGAGGCGGAGCCGCAAACAGCAGTGATTGTACTCGCCGCGCAATTAGAGATGGAACTTTCGCAACTTGATGAAACTGACACTGAGATTTTTATGGAAGAGATGGGACTACGTGAATCCGCTTTAGAGCGATTTATTCAGACTTCATATAAGTTATTAGGGCTAATCACATTTTTCACAACCAATCCGACAGAGGCACGCGCATGGACGTTGCGTGAGGGACAGACTGCCGTTGACGCAGCCGGACGCATCCATACCGACTTTGCGGACGCTTTCATTCGTTCAGAAACGCTGAGTTGGGCTGACTTAGTCGCGTGCGGCAGTTATCCCGAAGCGCGGAGCAAAGGCTTGCTGAGAGCCGAAGGTAAAACGTATCAGGTTCAAGAAGGGGATGTCCTGCTCATTTTGGCGAATCCGAACTAAGCATGCTGTCTCGTAGGTCCGCGATCGCTTCCATTATCTGGTTGCCCATCTGCTGGTACATTTCACGTCTCGTCTCGAATTCGCCGGTGAGAAGTTCAAGGGGTTCACCAAAGGTGACCATCAACTTTGACCGGCGCAGTCGTCCACTGCTGCGGGGTAACATCCGTTCCGCACCGCTATGAAAGACAGGAATTGTTGGGACACCCGCCCTATCAGCAATAAAACATGCGCCATCGCGTGCCTTACCTAATGTGCCATCAACGCTTCGAGTACCCTCTGGGAACATAAGCACAACGTTGCCTGCTTTTAAAAGCGAAATCGTTTTTCGCAACGCGCCTAAGTCAGGCGCGCCTCTATTTACAGGGTAGGCGTTATAGACTGAGATGAGTTTCCCTATGCCGGGAATATCGAATGCGGTACTCCGTGCCATGAAATGAATTTCGCGGTTCGCGGCAGAACCGACAATTACAGGGTCAAGGAAACTGACGTGATTTGAGACGAGCAGCACGCCACCTGCCTTCGGAATGTGCTGAACACCTTGCACCTCAAGGTGCCCCATGGCTTTACAAAAGATGTTTGTGAGTCGGTGCCCCCATCGGTAGAGTGGACGGGATGTCCAGAATTGATTATTGGTATACCACATAACTTCCTTTAAGCCGCCCTCATTTTACGGACCTGCGCTATAATAAAATCAACCACTTCATTGATCGTTTTATCGGTTGTATCCACGATAATCGCGTCCTCCGCGGCACGAAGCGGACTATGTGCCCGTGTTTTATCTTTCTCATCGCGTGCACTAATCTCTGCTTCGACCGCTGCTAATGTCGTATCTACATTTTGTTTTTTCAGCTCAGCGAGTCTCCGTTTTGCCCGCTCAGTTACAGAAGCATCAAGGTAGAATTTAAAATCGGCATCTGGAAAAACAATAGTCGTCAAATCTCTGCCTTCAGCAATGATACTTCCCTCTTTACCGATACGCTGTTGATGCTTGACAATCTCATGGCGAATCTCCGGTATTTTTGCAACGTCTGCAACGCGTCTGTTAACTGCTGGGGTGCGGATCTGGACAGATACATCTTCGGTATTGAGCAAAATTGTCTTGCCGTTATCCGCGAATTCGATATGACACGCTTTCACCCGTTCAATCAGTTCAAGGCTATCCGCTGCAAGTCCATCCTGTATTGCTAACAAGGTCACGGCTCGGTACATCGCACCAGAATCGAGATAAAGGAGTCCGAGTTTTTCTGCGACGCGCCGCGCAACCGTGCTTTTTCCAGACCCAGCGGGTCCGTCTATCGCAATCGTTACCTGAGATCCAATCTTTTTCATAAGCCCCTAATTTTCTCTACGCTTTTCGACTGTAATTTGTGCGTCTAAAAGAACGCGTTCGATCTCAGCAAGGTTATCAGTCTGAAGCAAAGTTTTGAATGCTGTTAAGTTCTCAGTGATGTCATCAATCAACGATACGAGGACATCTCTGTTCTGTGTGAAAATGCCGGTCCATAAGTCCGGCGACCCCGCAGCGATACGTGTAGAATCGCGAAAGCCGGTCGCCGTAAAATCCAGTGCTTTACCGTCTTCGGTTTCCACATTCGCAACTGTATTGGCGAGAATACTTGCAACAAGATGTGGAAGGTGGCTTGCGGCACCGATGAGCAGATCATGGGTTTCAGGCGAAAGGAGGTGTGGTATTGCCCCAACAAATTCCCACAAGTTTTTAATAAGTGCTAAGGCATCCGCGTCGGTGTTTTCTGTCGGTGTTAGAAGGCATGTGGCGTTTTCAAAAAGCGTTGCCTTCGCTGCCCCGACACCGGTTTCATGAGAACCCGCCATCGGATGGCCACCGACAAAAGAGAGGGCATCCGTTCTCTGTTCCTGTAGCTGCGTTTCAACTGTCTTTACTAACACTGATTTCGTGCTGCCCACATCCGTTAGCACGATCCGATGGCGTTGTGGGTCAACAGATTCAGCGATGCGTTGGGCCAACATCGGAACTAACGCAACAGGCGTGCATAGAACAATTAGATCGGTGTCCTGTAATCCCTCTGATAACTCCGTTGTTATCATATCGACAGCATCGTGTGCAAGGGCATTCGCAAGTCTATTGATGTTGCGTCCTAATCCGATGCGTTGTCCTTGAAATCCGTTCTTTTTTAGGGCAAGTCCAAGCGAACCACCGATTAATCCGACCCCCCATATTGTAATTCGACGAAGTTGTTGTATCTGTTCCATAGCAAGTCTCGGAAGCGTCTAATTGCCAAACATGTCGCTGTTGACCCCATTAATAGAAGTTCTTATATTTTAAGAGAATTTATCCATCTTTGTCAAGCGAAAACGTCCATTGCTACGCGTAGATATGACTTGAAGCATTGCCCATTTCTTCACCAAATAAACCGATACATCGGCTTTTGTAGGAAGATACCGAGAAGTCCCCAGACGCTGCCGACAAGGAACTCTCCTAAAATCAATCCGAGAAAGAACGGCGCGACCCGCCGAAACGTCCGTACGCCACCGAAACGCAGAATCGCTAACTTGATAAAGTAACTGATAAAAACCGAAAACCAGAAGAAATTGACCGCCCAGGTCCCTGAGATTGCATATCCAATCGGATACAGGGGCCACCAGAAAAATCGGAGTCGAACCAAAGTGAGGCAAAACGCGAACAGCAGTCCGAAAACCATCGCAATCAACGACGGAATGTTTACAGGCATCGGATTCGTGAGCCAACTTTGTGTTCGGTTAAACACGGATCCCGACCAGACTTCGATCGCTCCGTGTTCATAACCGATATGGAGCGCGCCCCAAAAAGCAGCGAAAGGACTTATGACCATTGCAAGCAGCATTGCGACAGCCATCCGCCTTGAAGAACTGCGTGACCGTTCCGCCAATTTCAAACCCTCTAATTGATGCGGCATCGTATTCCCTCGGTAGGCGCGATTGAAGCAGAAGACAAGCGAAAATAGTGCCAAATTTTGTCCGCCGAGCCTGCGCATCCCGAACATTTTGGGAAGTAGGACATCGGGTCCCATGGAACGCAAATCGTGGATCGGTGGACCGAGTTCGGCACGGACGCGAGTAATCACTGTTACTGTCGTCAGATGAATAGCGAAGACAAGCACCGCCACCCAGAAAGACATGCCTGCGACCCACCAAAAACCGGTCAAGAATAAAAATCCGATGATTAATCCTAACACTGCGGTGCGATAGGTCATCGGTTCGTTTGATGCTGATTCACCGTTTGCCGACCAGGCTTGCTGGAAGACACGTCGCAGATGCTGCCGGGCACTCCATAACGCCATCAATAACACACCGACACAGACCCCAAATGATTGATCAAAGATGAACGGAAACCCAGGAATCCGCTGCAAACCAGCAATGCTGCCGAAAATCATCTCAAATTTCCAGAAGATATAGAAAAACCAGAATGTGAACGATAGGTCAAGCGGGATGAAGTATGCCATCCCGACGGCGAAAGGGAAGAGAACGATAGGGGTCCATCCAATCGCGTTCCACGGTTTTGTTGTGAACAGTGGTCGCAGATCGTAGAATTCACCGCCGAGTCCCGGAAAATTGGGGAACAGAAAATGCAGCCCGTTAATCACATCTATCCCACCCGCGAGAATTATTCCTATCCAGAGCGGCTTTGAGCGGAAGAAGCGTGTCGTTGTCATCTGATACGGTAACTCAATAATCGGATAACTGAGCCGTTCGATTTCAATCCACTGCTTTCGCAGAATGATGTTGATGCAAAACGTCGTGAAAAGCAGCGTGATGATAAATCCGCTCCACGCCAGTACGGGTTGCCACCACAGCTGGAGGTGTGGGCGTAGATAGAGACTGGATTCGCCTGTAAAATAGACGGTTAACTGGTTTTTATCTGTTAAAGCGAGCCATTCTGGGATATACCGGTGGAAGAGTGTTCCCCATTCATTTTCTTCTGTTGCCAACCATCCGACCGTGGCAATATTCGTAATAATAACCTCAAACAGATCGTGTCCACAGATAGCAGATGCTATAGATAGCATTGTGTAAAGGGTCAGTAATTCACCTTGCGTGAATGCAGCGCGCGGTGTGAACCTGCGAAGCACTCTGTTGATGGCTATCAGCACGACGAGTACGAAAATCGCATTGAAAAAGAGCGACATCGTCGTTGGGAACCCTTGATCCCAACGCAGCGATGCGAAGACCCAATAGTTATTGAAGGGAATCAGCGCGAGCCCAAGCCAAATAATCCACCATCGGATTTTTCGGTGCGAAGGAGACGTAGGAAGGGCGGACGCGTGTTGCAGCATGGGTAGTTCCAGTCAGGATGTGTATTGTTTTGCCTATGAATTCGCGATGCTATTATACCGCATCATTGAAACGCACTCAAGAATTTTGCTTGCGAGATTAAGGCGAATCTGGTAAAATAGTATTAAAATTAAGACCACCTTAACCCCTTTCTAAGAAAATAAAATGAATGCAATAAAAGAGGCGCACTATAACCTCGGTATCGCTTATCTGGAAGCGGGACAATACAACAGAGCTGTTCCTGAATTTGAGGCAGCTGTAAAACTGGATCCAAATTTTATAAGTGCCCATTGCGCGCTCTGTCGCGCGTATCTTGAACAGGATGAACTCGAAAAGGCTGGTACGGCGATTACTGAGGCATTGAAACTTGATGCCAACCATCAACCTGCGTTGCTGCTGTCTGGCACTATAACAGAAGCATACCAGGACAGGGGTAAAGCCTATCTGGATGACAAACGCTACACGGAAGCCGTCGCAGCATTCCAGAAAGCCATAGCACTTGCCGCAGGTTTAGACGATGACTTACAGGACTCCCACTCCGAAAACACACATATCTATGTCCATCTTGGTGCTGCCTACATCGGCATGAAAGCATATCAACAGGCAATTGAGGCGCTACAACACGCCATCGCACAAGATGCCGATCTCGTTGACGCGCACTATAATCTCGGTTATGCTTACGTGGAGCAGGGCGCGTACGACCAAGCGATACCGCACCTTGAACGGGTTATAGCCGTTGCTCCACACCTCAAGCGCGCATATTACAACCTCGCCCGTGCCTACCAAGAATCGGGAAATTTGGAAGCAGCGACGAATGCTATCACAGAAACATTAAAACTCGATGCCAACTATCAGCCTGCGCGCGAATTCGCCGACACTATGAAACAGACACATTACAACAAGGGCACTTCTCACTTCAATAAGAAGAACTAATGCATGAAGCATAAAATCTGAGATAGACCTACCAGCGTTTAAAACAACTGACCTACAAGATTAACTGCGTTTCACCCGTAAACTGAATCTTTTCTCAGTACACCTTACCCAACCATCGCAACTTAGACGGAAATGGCCATGAACACACGCACGGTTGAAAAATATTATGCCAAAGGACGAAGAAACACAGCACTCATACTCTCCTTGGTAGTGCACGCGATCGCGATTATTCTGACTGCGGTATTGGTCCTGAAACCTAAAATAGAACAGATGATAGAAAATAGTATTGCCGTGGAGTTCGTCCAACCGCAGCAGCAACAGCGGACACAAGTTCCAAAGAAGATCGTCCGGGTGGTGAAACGGAGGCAGCCCGCAGCAGCTCCATCTGTTCATAGCGCAGCAGCAAGGCACCCGACTGCATCAAGGTCGGCAATCCCACAGATTACGGAGAAACCGACGTTAGAGGCACCACTGCTCCCTGCGGTGACAGACCTCGCACCTTCACCAGCGTCTATTCTTACACCTACCGATGTTAGTTCACCCACAATAGAAAGGGGGAGTGGAGAAGTCGAGGGTGGAGATGCGGTACTCGGTTCAGGCAAAAGCGGTGAAATTGTGGGACAACGAAGTGGCGGAGCTGGCGAAAGTTTCGGTAACTTAACAGAATCCGGTGGCGGCGGACAAGATGCATTCGGTGAAGGGATCCCAGAAACGCTTGGCGGTTACAAAAGTGAGATTGGTGACAAACTCGGCAGTATTATTGATGAAGAGGATGGCATCGTGCGTGGACACATCCGACTGATACGCTTACAGCATCAAATGAGCGACTGGTGGCAAGATCCGACAGCAATCCCGTCTCTCATCAAATGGTTGCGTGAGCATACGCCTGCGATTACGGCTGATATGCAGTACGCAGGCGGGGCATTACGGCTAACAGACAACCGCATCATGGACGCACCACTCGTGATAATGACAGGACACGATCAAGCGATGTCAGGGTCCTACCAACGGCTAAAGGATCATAATTCGCAAGCAGCGGGGTTCAGCGATGCAGAACGTGCAGCCCTTCGGAAATATATTCTCGATCATAACGGTATGCTATTTTTCGACTATTGTGGTGCCGGCGGTAATGAGAAATCGTTTGCGAATCTCGTAGAAACCGAGTTACGCATAGTGTTTCCTGAGTATCCGATGAAAACCTTGAATGATATGCGACATGAGATTTTCCAATCTTATTTCAAACTGACGAAAACGCCTGTTGGCGGTTCAGCATTCTGGGGAACGGGTTACAAAGGTGGGAACACAAAATGGCGGCATATTAAAGGGATTTTGGTGCCGGGACGGTTGGGCAAGCTTCGTCTGGCAGTCGTATTTTGTCCGCTTGATTACTTGTGCAGTATGGAGACAGCGGAGGTCGATAGCCGCGCACCCCTCGCGTCAAGACGTTCTTCGGATGTCTATCGGTTCATGACGAACATGTTTATTTATCAGATGCGACAGAGAGCGTTCCTTTTTTAGGGTATTCATTTTAACCTCCTGTGTCTAAATTTTCATACTCTTATTAATAAACGCAGTTAGCAGTTTTTATCTTGGAAATCCTTGAAAACCCTCCGAAAATTAGTTTTAAAAAAACGCAATTAGTAGTTTCGGGATTGAGATTTTTGTAAAACGACTGGAGATATTATGGCACATTTACACCGCTATATCAACAAAATATCAACAAAAAACGGCGACACCTGTTTGGATATCGCCGTATTCACATGTAATAGGTGCGTGCTGCAAACGCCTTCAAGAGTTTATACCTTACCTAAAACTGATACCAACATTGTAAATTATCTCGGACGTTTCAAACGAAAACTCTACACTGCTGATGATATGCGTTGCTGGAGATACCTCTATTTCAATACCTGCTTCGCCTGAAAATAAGTTGCATGTATCGTTAAGAAAAGTATCTCGCGTTGTAGAGTGATTGTGCCAAATATAAGAATAGAATATACCGAAAAACGGGTTAAAATCCCATTCTGTTGTTATCCATAGTTTTCCAATAACTCCTATACCACCTGTAACCGTCATATTGATATAGTGATTTGCCAACCCGTCACTATGGATTTGTGTATAGTGTGTCTGGAATGCCCCTCTAAGAAAATAATCTATACTCTTTTGAGTAGTGAGTGGTCCCGCGGCTGCCAACTGGAGTTTGACTGAAGGTGATGGTGGCACGTCAACTGTTTGCTGGTTTGGCATATTCAGGAATGCGATACCCGGTACAAAAGAAATCTTCAATGTGGGGTTGAAATGATAGTCAAGGCTTGCTCGAATATGATTGGCTCTAAACCGACGCTGATAATTGCAGCTTCTTTCTTCTATCTGTGAGGGAGGTTCGTGATATTGAAATCCTAATCCAATAGCACTATCTCCTGCTGGCATACTCAAAATCCCTGTTTGTGCTGATACTGGTATACAACAGATGAGCAAAATGAAATAAATAAGCAATAAAATTCTCATGGTGCTAATGTTCAATTCCGAATCTCCCCTATACCGGGAATAATAGTCCGTCCACTTTTTTTGATAATACCCATAAGTTCTTTCTCATAGCGAGACAATTCAAAAAGTGGGGATTCATGTTTACGAAGTTCGGTATAGAATGCACTATCAACATATCCTATCACGCCATCAAAGTAGACAATCTCACCAGCCTTTTCCAGCTCGGACAACTCTTTATAGAGTAAATCTCCAAGCATGCCGCCGTCTGTGTAGGTATATCTTGTGAGTGTCTCCTTTATGACCGACGCATAGCTGTTTGTCCATACAATAGAGTCAGCACCTTTCCACACCATGCCGTGCTCTAACTCTGGCATTGTTGGCATACCATGCTTCCTAAGAACTTCTTGGATTAGTTTTTCTGCATTCCTTATAGGTTGTATAGTTATGTAGCCTGCGGTTCGCAACTTGTTATCCTTGAACGTGTAAATGAGTTTACATTTGACCTCGTTGATTTTAATTCTGTAGACGAGGAGTTCTCGTGTACTTTCATCAGGTCGGTTTCCTTCCTTTGCTTCTGATAATTTAACACGTTCAGGATTAAACCCCCACCGAGTTTTGCGAAAGTTGTAACTACTCTCACCCTCACCTAAAGACTCTGATACTTTCTTAGGATCAAGAGGTGTGCGTGTTTCAGGAACATAATCGGGGGGTACTGGTGAGTCCCATGGGGGAATATCATCAGGCGGTAGGTAATCTCTTGGAGCACACCCCATATACAAGCACATTATTAGTGCGATAGAGAGAGCCATTAACTTTTTCATAACGTTCTCCTTAAAACCTTTTTTGCGAAAGCATATCTTCGCATTTTGGCGAAACTGCCTTGCTAATTTTACGAAAATATGCTACACTAAAAGAACAGTTTGAAAGGGCGTGTTAAACGCCCCTTCAATAAGAAAATGAGGTTGTATTGTAGCACAATCTTCCTTTAGAGTGTGGTCTAAAAAACCGATGGCAGTACAATCTTCAGATGCGTTGGAAAGTTGGGAAGATAACAAACGCAGTGTTTCTTCCAATCTTTCTTTCTTCATCTTTCCTCAAAACCTAAAATTTGTCTCTTAATATTGCTAAACGCATCCGCAATTTCCACTATTCCTTAATCACAAAGAATTTTTCCTCTTTAATCCGTTCTTCGGGATAACGGGCACGCGCCCAGATTGCTTTCGCATTTTCGATCATTTGTGGATGTCCACAGGCATAGACGACGGCGTTCGTGTGGTCATAGCCGAGTTGATCGCCGTACTTCCGAATCACATCTTCGGCACGTCCGCTCTCGCCTTGCCATTCTGGATCTTCCCACGGACGACTCACCGTCGGAACAAATGTGAACCACTCTTCCTGCGCCGCGAGTTCGTTAAGTTCATCCATGTAATACCCAAGCTCCCACGAACGGCTTGCACCGACGATCGCCAAAATCTGATGTGGACTCGTTTTGCCCTGTTCCTGCTCAATTTTCTGCGTCCGCGCGATGCTAATATAGGGTGCAGCTCCGGTCACAGTTCCCGCCATGACGTGGCGTGTCATGCCACTCTCGGTGTCCATCACGAATTTCCCGACGAGGCGGTCCCGAATAAACACGGTGTCCCCTAATTCGAGTGCCCAAAACCGAGGTGTCGTTGCACCTTCCGGCACCAATTCCACGAAAACCTCCATAAACGGTTCATGTGGAGAGGAGACGATCGAATACGGACGTTGGACGATCTTCCCGTCAATATCAAAACCGATAGTGGCGTATTGTCCGGGTATAAATGGTAACTGCTTATCAACACGGAATTTGAACGCGGCTAAATCTTCGGAAAAGTCTTCACGTTCAATCAGCTCACCTTTACAATATTGCGTTCTGGCGCGTCTTCTTTGCATAATTGTTTCCTTATAAAAAATGGAAAATGGTAAAATTTTCGATTACCTTTTCATATATTATATGCAAAACCAAAACTCATATCAAGTTTTTTTGAAGAGCGATCAGCAAATAGCCATCGGAAATCGTCGGCAATCCATCGTCAGGGAGGTCACTTCTACAGGTGTTGGCTGCTTGCAATTCAGATGTCCTTTGTGATAAATTACAATAATAGCGAGGAATCCAACCTGCCCCATTCTGTGCAATTGTGCACTAAGGGCTGCCCTATTTTGTGCAGTTTTGCTGGGTATCCCGCTAAAAGTTCGTTACGCGATATTGTTCAGATAGGCACGGAATTTGCTGAAAAATTATGATATAGATATTCCAGTGATGAAATCTCTTCTTAAAAAGGAACTCAATTGATGAAAAAGAAAAACCTTCTCTATATCGTGTGTCTCTTAATTCCGTGTCTACTGTTATCAAGCAGCTTCGCACAAGAATATACAGCACAATGGCATTTACCTGAAGGTGCGAAAGCACGTCTCGGCAGAGGTAAATTAAACAACATCATATTTTCACCCGATGGCACGCGAGTTGCTGTGGCAACAGCTATCGGCATCTGGGTCTATGACGCGCATACCACCGAAGCCGTCTCGCTGTTTAGCGGGATACAGACCGGTGAAATCGACAAGTACTTGCCCACCAAACCACCAGAAGCTTTAACCTTCTCCGCCGACGCTTTGATGGTCGCCAGTGCCCATGGAAGCACGATCTACATCTGGGATACCGTAACGGGCACCGCGTTTGCGATGCTCGACGAACACCCCGACGCAATTAAAGCCATCGCCCTTTCACCCGATAGCACAAAACTTGCCACCGCAGGTGGAGACTGGGTCGTACGGTTGTGGGAGGTTCGCACCGGCAAATATATCAATAGTCTGAGAGGACATACCGGGGCGGTCAACGCGCTCGCATTTTCGCCAGATGGCAAAATCCTTGCGAGTGCTGGTACCACGCTACGACTCTGGGATGCCGAAACCGGCGAATTACGCAACGCCGATAACGAAGACTTAAGTTCTATTGATCATCTCGCATTCTCGCCAGACGGAAAAATCCTCGCAAGTAGTGATGGATGGGGGCATCGGGTACATCTATGGGATGTGGAGACCAGCACTATCCAGAAAAGGCTCAAAGGACACAACAGCAAAATTCGTGATATTGCGTTTTCCGCAGATGGTAGACGACTCGTCAGTGTGAGTACTGAGGCAATGCGGTTATGGGATGTTAGCACCGGCGTTGAACACGGGAGTCTATTCACGCCTGAAGATAAATTTGCTCAGCGCGTACCACCTATCCTAAAACTCAAGGAACTTAACAAGGCGTATCTGCCGAAGCGTCGGGATGATGTTCATTCAGTGATATTCTCTGAGGATACAAAACACCTCATCAGTGCCAGTAAGGATGGTAGTCTTCATATCTGGAACGTTGAAAAGGGAATCTACCAGTCGTCTTTCTCTCTCGGTGCGCACAGTGATTTAGTCAATGTCCTCGCCTTTTCCGAAGATGGTAAATACCTCGCCAGTAACGATGGGTTTGAAGAGCGGATACGCGTCTGGAACGTAGAAAACGGCACCCAACACGCTATTCTTACCCCCGGACAAGGAGATTTCCTTAACCCTGTTCGTGAAATAACAGTCTCTCAAGGCATCAAAAAGGTCGCTGGACGTGATTTTGAAGGTACAATTCGGATTTGGAACGCTGAGACTGTAGAACAGCTGTCTACTGTCATGACGGACCGAATGCAGCGTTACTGGCCCCTGGTATTTTCACCGGATGGAAAAATTATCGCCGGTAGAGAAAGACTTTCCTCAGACAACATAGAACTCTGGCACACGGATTTGGGTGCACACCTATTTACACTTAAAGCGCATACGGGTGCCGTGAGTGAATATACGTTCTCTCCGGACAGTCGGATCCTCGTTAGTGGTGATAGAGATGGAACTATTATCTTATGGGATGTTGAGACGGGCGACCAACGCAAGCGTCTCACGGGACCGACAAAGCCTATTGGGGCGTTAGCCTTCTCCACAGATGGCAAAACGCTTGTCAGTGGCAGTGGGAATGAGATTCGCTTATGGGAGGTCAACACAGGTAATGCGATCAGTAGCCTTGATGCCGTTAAGAACGTTGCATCGTTGGCTCTTTCCCCCGATGGCAAAACGCTCGCAAGCGGAACCGAGGACGGACAGATTCAGGTCTGGAATTTAGCCGCAATACCTCAAGTACAGTCTACTTTCACTGGACATCGAGGTTCCGCTTATGTGCTGATGTTCTCCCCAGACGGAAAGACACTCGCAAGCGGAGGCTCGGACGGCATAATCCTTCTTTGGGATATGGAACAGTAGATTCAACTCTCTTTAAACTGACAAACAGGAGATTTAATTGATGAAAAAGATAGGACTATTCTACGTAGCCTTCTTAGTAATTGTTGGACTTTTGTCAAAAGGAAGCCTCGCGCAAGACTATACACAGTGGCAGTTACCCGAAGGCGCGAAAATGCGACTCGGAAAGGGAAAGGTCAATGATGTGAGGTTCTCACTTGATGGTGCCCTGTTAGCCGTGGCAACTAACATCGGTGTTTGGTTGTATGACGCGAACGTCGGCGCGGAAATCGCACTCCTCATCGACAAACCGAGAAACATCAGAACGATAGCCTTCTCACCGGATGGCAAGACACTTGCGACTGGCGGTTGGGCCCGGGAAGGCGCGATTCAATTATGGAACATTGATACCGCTACACAAATATCTATCATGGGAAAAGATATAGGTTCCGTTGGCGTGTTAGTATTTTCGGAGGATGGCAAAACACTCGCAAGCGTGGGTTCAAGCCAAGGACTCCGGTTCCATGTATGGGATGTGGACACAAGTCTTGAGGTCTCACATTTTAAAGGACAGCAAAACAACTTCAACTTCGGCGCATTAGCAGTATCACCCAACCACCGCTTTTTTGCAAATGCTGGTGGAAACAAGGTGTTTTTATGGGATACGGAGACCCAAACCCTAAAGCATACGATTAAAGGCGATAACGATTCCGCTTCGGCTTTGGTATTCTCACCCGATAGCAAAACACTTATCATTGGATCCACAACAATTCGATTATGGGACGTAGAGACCGGTGCCCAAATGTCCAGACTTGATGGACACACCCGTAAAGTTGATGTCCTCACTTTCGCACCAGATGGCAAGACCTTAGCAAGCGGCGATGCCAGTGGGGAGATTCGGTTGTGGAACATCGGTGCTGGCGGCGATCAGCTGACGCTGCCACGACTACTCGGCAACATTACCGGTAAAGGTAAACCGATGGCTGATAGCCCTGCTCTTACCGAACACAAACGTCCCATTGAGGCTTTAGCCTTCAATGCGGACGGTACAACTTTGGTCAGCGCGAGTCGCGACACCAGGATCCGGTTATGGGATGTTGACACCCGAAACCCGCACTTAATGATGGAAGGACACACGGAAGCGATCAAAGCACTCGGTTTTCTTGAAGATGGTCAAACGCTTGCGAATGGGAGTTCTGACTGCACACTGCGATTATGGAACACTGAGACGCAAGCGCAGCAACTTATCCCAATTAAACACCGGTGGTCTGCTTTGGATTTTGCGTTCTCTCAAGACGGCAAAACTGTAGCAATTGGAAGCGTTGGTAAGAGTGTGCGATTGTGGAATGTAGATACAGGAGACGTTACCGCCACATTTAAAACAGCACATAAAGGCAATATCAATGCGGTTACATTCTCGTCAGATGACAAAATGCTTGCCAGTGGGAGTCGCGGTGGAACAGTTGAATTGTGGGATGTCCGAAACCAACAGCGTATTACTACACTTAGAGGGCATACGGATGAGATTCGGGCGTTGGCATTCTCACCGGATGGAAAAACCGTTGCAACCGCAGCGAAAGGTGAAACCATTATTGTCCTATGGGATGTTATTGACATTGGACGCAAAATCGGACTATCGGCGGGACATATCACTGAAACTGGGGCAGTGGCTTTTTCACCGGATGGCAAAACGCTTGTCAGCGGGCATAGAGACGGGGTCATCAATTTATGGGATGCTACAACTGGTGTGCATCTCTCAACTTTCACGGGAGATGCTGGTAGTGTCACCGCATTGGCGTTCTCCTCAGATGGAAAAATGCTCGCAAACGGGAATGCTGATGGTGCTATACGGCTATGGAACCCAAGCACGTATGCACCGAAAGGAGACGCACGCATCGGACACGCCAGTCGTATCAGTGAACTCACATTCTCACCTGACGGGGATACGCTTTTTAGCGGCAGCTTTGATGGAACAATCCTTGTCTGGGATATAGAGAACATCAGACAGAAAAATAGATAAAGGCTCGACTTACACTCGTAAATGACTTTTAGAAAAAAAGGAGAAGATTAATGAAAAAGATAGGACTGTTCTTCGTAGCCCTCTTGTTAATTGTGGGGTTTCTGCCAAATGGAAGCCTCGCGCAAGATTACACACAATGGCACTTGCCTGAAGGCGCAATGGTACGCCTCGGAAAAGGAAAGGTCAGCGATGTGAAATTTTCACCCGATGGCAACCTGTTAGCGGTCGCAACTAACATCGGTGTTTGGCTGTATGACGTGCACACTGGATCGGAAATTGCGCTACTGAATAAAAAACCCAAAGATGTCAGAACAGTAGCCTTCTCACCCGATGGCAAAACACTTGCGACTGGCGGTCGGTCCCGAGACGGCGCAATTCAATTGTGGGACACTGATACGGCCACCCAAGTATCTGCTATGGGGAAAGGTATAGGTTCCGTTGGCGTGTTAGCATTTTCGGAGGATGGAAAAGTGCTTGCGGGTATGGGCTTAGATCATGGTCTCCGGTTCTATACATGGGATGTAGACACAGGACGTGAGGTCTCACACTTCAAAGGGCAGCAAAACCACTTCAATTATGGCGTGTTAGCAGTGTCCCCCAATCACCGCTTCGCTGCAAGTGCCGGTGGAAACAAAGCGTTTTTATGGGATACGGAGACCCAAACCCTGAAGCATACCATCGAAGGTGATAACGATTCCGTTTGGGCTTTAGCATTCTCACCCGATAGCGAGACACTTATTGTTGGATCTACAACGATCCGGCTATGGGACGTAGAAACCGGCACCCAAATGTCCAGACTCGATGGACATACTCGTAAAGTTAATACCCTTGCTTTCTCACCAGATGGAAAGACATTAGCGATCGGTGATTCGAGTCGGGAGATATGGTTGTGGAATATTACCATCAGAAACGATCAACCGACACAGAGGCAACTGGGCAGCCTTACAAGTAAACTGGCAACGCCAAACCTTACCGAACACACACGTGCCATTAAAACTTTAGCATTCACCGCAGACGGAAAGACCCTGGTCAGCGCGAGTCTCGATACCACGATCCGGCTATGGGATGTTGACACCGGAAAATCACGCTTGATGGCGGATGGACACACGGGAGCGATCTATGGACTTAGTTTTCTCAAAGATGGCAAAACGCTTGTAAGTGGCAGTTCTGACTGTACACTGCGACTATGGAACACTGAGACGCAAGATCCGCAGCTGATTCGAGTCAAGCACCCGTGGTCTGCTTTCTATTTTGCTTTCTCTGGAGATGGCAAAACGGTAGCAATCGCAAGCAATCGTGGTAACGTGCGATTGTGGAGTAGAGAGACAGAAGACTTTATCGCCACTTTCCAAGCATCACACAGGCACCTTATCAATCAGATTGCATTCTCACCAGATGATAAAATCCTTGCCTGTGGGAGTTTCGGTGGGAAAATTGAATTGTGGGATATGCTGAACCATCAGCGGATCGCTACACTTAATGAACATACAAGTGAAATTATGGCGTTGGCATTCTCGCCAGCTGGAAAGACCTTAGCGACTGCGGCGAGACAGGATCCAATGATTGCCCTATGGGACATTAACAACATCGGAAGTAAAACGGTTTTGCTTGTGGAAGGTGACTTTGGAACTGACGCGTTGACATTCTCGCCAGATGGCAAAACGCTTGTCAGTGGGCATAGATACGGAAGAATTTATGCCTCGGATGTCGCAACCCGCGAGCAACTCCCAATTTTCACAAAACGTACCAGTTCCATCACAGCATTGGCGTTCTCTCCAGACGGAAAAATACTCGTAACGGGTAGTGGTGATGGTGCTATACGGTTATTGTACGCAAATACATATAGACCGATACGAGACGCACTCATAGGACACGCGAGTTTTATCAGTCAACTCACATTCTCACCTGAGGGAGACACGCTTTTTAGCGGCAGCTCCGACGGGACAATTCTTGTCTGGGATTTGGCAAACGTTACACACGAAGAGTAGGTAAACGCTCGGATCGCAGGCGGAAAACGACCTCAGAAAAAGGAGGCTCACTTGATGAAGAAGACGGGACTGTTTTATATTACCCTTCTATTGATTGTTGGCTATTTTTCAAATGGGAGCCTTGCACAGGATCAGACACAAGAGCACTTTTCTGAAGGCGCGAAAATGCGACTCGGTAAAGGTGGAATAAACGACATCAAGTTCTCACCGGACGGCAGACGCTTCGCAGTCGCAACCCCTATTGGTATCTGGATGTATGACGCGCACACCGGTGAAGAACTTTCCTTAATCGCTGTGCTTCCC
>PYJC01000163.1:0-13593 GCA_003635255.1 Candidatus Poribacteria bacterium
ATAAAGCCGCGCGGTTCACCGACTATCCGCCTGGGTTATTGGAGCAGATAAAGATCTGTAATAGTTCTTGTCATTTCACGTTCCCGATAAAACGGGACGATGGGACTATCGAAACGATTCACGGATGGCGCGCCGAGCATAGCCATCACAAACTTCCGACGAAAGGTGGTATCCGTTACAGCACCCTCGTCAACGAAGATGAGATCGTGGCACTTGCGGCGTTAATGACATACAAGTGCGCGCTTGTCGATGTTCCATTCGGTGGCGCGAAAGGCGGTATCCAATTGGATAGGAGCCAGTATTCCGACAGCGAATTGGAACGTATCACCCGCCGTTATACTTATGAACTGATTCAGAAAAATTACATTGGACCCGGTGTAGACGTGCCAGCCCCTGATTTCGGGACCAGCGAAACGGAAATGGCGTGGATTGTTGATACCTACCTGACAATGGCACCCGATAAACTGAATGCAATCGCATGCGTTACGGGTAAGCCAATTGAACAAAACGGGATTCATGGACGGAGAGGTGCGACCGGGCGCGGGGTTGTCTACGGTCTCGAAGAGGCATGCAGTATCGCCGAAGATATGAAGTCGGTTGGATTGACTCCAGGTCTACACGGAAAAAGCGTTGTCGTCCAAGGCTTTGGGAATGTCGGATACCATGCAGCGAAGTTTCTGATGGAGACGGATGCGCGCGTTATCGGGCTCATTGAGCGCAATGGTGGTATCTATAATCCGAAAGGCCTTGATGTCGAAAAAGTCGCCATGTATCGGGCAGAAACGGGATCGATTCGTGGGTATCCAGGAACCCAACTTATTGAGGACCCGAATGACGGCTTAGAGTTAGCATGCGATATTCTTGTACCGGCTGCGCTTGAGAACCAACTCACGGCGGAGAACGCGCCTCGGATTAAAGCCGCTATTGTCGCTGAAGCTGCGAACGGACCCACGACCCCAGCAGCAGATGAAATCCTTCAAGAACGTGGGATTATGATTATACCGGATACCTACCTCAACGCCGGGGGTGTCACCGTCTCCTATTTTGAGTGGCTTCGGAATCTCTCACACGTACAACTCGGACGGCTCGGTAAACGGTTTGAAGATAGCACGCAGCACGCGATGCTCCACGCCGTTGAAAAAGCGACTGGCTATCAATTTTCGGACGACGAGCGGCAGTCAATACACGGCGCCGACGAAGAGGATTTAGTAAACTCTGGACTTCAGGATACAATGATACGCGCCTATCAGGAGCTGCGTGAAACCCGTATGCAACACAGAAGTAAAAATGACGATGTAGATTGCCGAACAGCGGCATTCATCAATGCCATCCATAGAATCGCACAATCCTACATGCAGCTCGGAATCTTCCCCTAACGAAAAAGCGAGACCCCTTCCTACAAATCGAATTTTTCCTTGACTTTATACTTTATATAGGATATACTTAAAATATATTATGATACAAAACTAAGGAACCAAAGTAAAGTCCCTCGATAAGGGAATTTATGAATTATTAAACATCCAACTTACTTTTTGGGGCAAGGAATCCCACCTATATACCTTATAATAATATTAACATGGCAGATTCAGAAAAGGAAACACCTCTCGAATATTGGTTAGCACTCGCCTCCGTTGAAGGCCTCGGCAGTGTGCGGATCAAACGGTTAATCGCACGTTTCGGGAGCGCGCAAGCAGTCTTTGGTGCAGAACTCCCAGAAATCGCACGGTTACCCTCCTTCAACCCAGTGCTTGCGTCTCGAATACTCACGGTATCCGGCAACCTTCCAACTTTTCGCGAAAGGCTTGATGCGCTCAAATCTCAAGAAGTCAGGGTGTTGTGTCCTGAAGATACCGCCTACCCGGTGCAGCTGAAGAACCTTCCTGACGCGCCTGGCATCCTATGTAGTGTCGGAACACTCACGGAAATTGACGATCCGTGCGTAGCGATCGTGGGCAGCAAAAATCCGAGTATAGAAGGGATCCAGTTGGCGCTCTCGCTTGCAACACAGCTGGTACGCGCCGGGTTCACGGTAGTCAGTGGACTCGCTGCCGGTATTGATGCGTATGCCCATTCCGGCGCGCTCGCGGGGATCGGCAAAACCATTGGTGTCGTTGGAACAGATTTGTCTGCTATCTATCCGGCACGGAATGATTCACTCGCCATGGAGATTTATGAACACGGGTGCCTGTTTTCAGAACATCCGTTCCCGACAACGCCATCCCCGGGCAATCTTATCCAACGCAACCGTATTATTAGCGGACTATCTGTGGCGACAATCGTCGTTGAGGCATTAAAAACCGGGGGTGCGATGCATACCGCGCGATACGCACAACGTCAGGATAGAGCCGTACTCACATGCCGATGGGATACACGCCACCCGCAAAGCGAGGGACCGCGGGAATTAATAAAGGTAGGCGCGTTTCCGTTCGCATCGACGGAAGTTGACAAGGTTGTCGATGTCTTGACACATCCAGAACGACTTGACACATACGCAAATAGCGATACAAGCGAACAGATGGGACTGTTTGAGGAGCCTTAAAAAATTTATTGATTTTTTTCTCAATTTATGATATACTATATAATGTCCTTAAGCTCGATTGTGATAGGGCGTGTACCTTTTTTTTCTTGACAACGTTTAATTTTAACAGTAAATTTACGAAATAATGAAGTTTTCTCTTGACAAAAGAGACTAATTTTCGTATAATTTTGGAAAATCCGTATTTTACCTTCACAAAGTTTGCAATTTTTGCTAAACTTTAGGAAGGTACTCGTTTGGATATTGACTTTCGGGCGAGGCGTTTAACATTCCAATGGTATCTTTTTACAGTTAACTGCCCTCGCGAAATTCTGTTCTCAACGTGTCGGTTTGTTCTTTACGCATCGCGGAAAGAGCAACAAACGAAATAGCCCTACGTTACTCGACTTAACGAGAATATGATCATGGGTTCCATTAGGTGTTGAATTGTACACTCAACACCAGAAGCGGAACCAAAGGATTTCCTAAAGACGGCTTCTCGTAAACGTCTATGGGAAAGGACCGGAAGTTTTTGGAACGCCCTATCCGAAGGGTGTATTTTGATAAACTTACAATTTAAGGAGTTAACTCTAATGGCAAAATTGTTTAGAACCTTCGCTTTAGTGTTTGCAGCCCTGTTCGCGCTCTCGCTCATGGTCGGTTGCGGCGGCGGTGATGATGGTGAAGACGACGCCGCTCCGGATGCAGCGTTTTCCAGCGCAACACCCGCATCGGGTGATCTCGCATCTAACGGGTCAATCACTGTTACCTTTGACAACGATCCCGGCGATGTAACAGCAAGCGCAGGAGTTGTCTCAGGTGCCGGCAAAACGCGTACGATCGCAGGTCCGTTCACCCCTGGTGCACTGAGCCTCACGCTTTCGTGGACAAATGGTGGTGGCAGCCATACGCTTACCTACAACGTCACCGCGCCAGACACCGAAGCACCCACTGTCACTGGTGGAACCATCAAAGACGGTGCCGAAGATGTTGATCCCGAAACGATCAACGGCGACGGGACCATCGAAGTTACCTTCAGTGAAGATGTCTCTGGTAACATCGCACTTCAAACTGAAGGCGGCGATGATGTCGGTTGGATCGGCAAAGTTGAAGGCAACAAAGGCACGCTCGAACTCGTCAAGGGTAAAGAGATCGGCAACGAGACCACCTATGTTATTAAAGGTAAAGTCTCTGATGCTGCCGGCAACGAAACTGAAGTTAGTGTAACCTTTACAACCAAAGGTAAAGAGTAAATTTAAGGCTATTTCGATAACAAGGGCGGTGTATTTTCAATACGCCGCCCTTTTCTTGTTTTAATAGAACCTACACAATGCCTCGGTAGATGCGGTTTTCAAACCACACCTACTGAAAACCGACAGCCAATAGTCGACACAAAAAAACAAATTGACATCGCCTCTTAATTAAGGTATATTTTAACAGTAGATCCGCAGTTAAGGAGACAAAATGGAAAATACACCCATACGCCTGCTCTCAACGAATGCGCTCAGCCGGCATTATGGTGGTGTCATTGCATTATCGGAAGTTACAATGGCGGTGCACCCCGGACAAATCTTTAGCCTCATCGGTCCCAACGGTGCGGGTAAAACGACACTCTTTAACTGTGTTACTGGATTAGATAAACCGACACTCGGAGCCGTCGAATTCCTAGGAAAACCCATCACCGGGCTCCGTCCGGACGAGGTCACGGCACTCGGTATCAGCAGAACTTTCCAGAATATACGGCTCTTCGCGGAACTTACTGTTCTTGATAACGTCAAAATCGGTAGGCACCCCCGTACCAAAAGCACATTCATTGGTTCAGTCTTCCGCACGCAGCGGCAGCAAAACGAAGAGGCAGCCATCGCTGAGCAGGCACACGAGATGCTCGAATTCGTTGGGTTGGGCACCATCAGTGACCAGACCGCCGGGAATCTCTCCTATGGCGACCAGCGTCGTGTCGAAATCGCCAGAGCCTTGGCGACGGAACCCAGACTCCTGCTCCTTGATGAACCTGCTGCTGGAATGAACCCACAAGAAACACAGGAACTCATTGATCTCATCTATGCGATACGAGACCAAAGTATCACCGTACTTCTCATCGAACACGATGTTAAACTGGTGATGCAAATCTCCGATTGGGTCACAGTACTCGACCACGGTGAGAAAATCAGCGAGGGGGAACCGGCAGACGTACAGAACGACGCACGCGTCATTGAGGCATATTTGGGAACAGCGGAGGGGTAGCCATGCTTGAACTCAGAGATATTCACACATATTACGGCAACATCCGAGCCGTGCGCGGTATCTCCATCACCGTCAATAAAGGCGAGATGGTCTGCCTCATCGGCGCGAATGGTGCCGGAAAATCGACGACGCTCATGACGACCTCCGGTATCCATACACCGGTCGAAGGCAGTATCCATTTTGAAGCGCAAGACATAACAAGCACTTCGGCGGAAGAGCGCGTCGCCCTCGGCATCTCCCAAGTACCGGAAGGACGACTTATCTTTCCAGATATGACCGTCCTCGAAAACCTTGAACTCGGTGCTTACTCACGATCCGATAAGCAGGGTATTAGAGAAGACCTCAGCAAAATTTTTCAATTTTTCCCTGTCCTCGAAGAACGGCAGAAACAGCGCGGCGGTAGCCTCAGCGGTGGTGAACAACAGATGCTGGCAATCGGACGCGCACTTATGTCCCACCCAAGACTCCTCTTGCTTGATGAACCCTCCTTAGGACTTGCCCCGCTCATTGTTAAACAGATCTTTGAAATCATTGAGCAGATCAACGCCGACGGCACAACGATCCTTCTCGTCGAGCAGAACGCACAAATAGCATTACAAGTGACTGATAGAGGATACGTTATGGAGACCGGTGAAATCACAATCGAAGGCGCCTCTGCCGACCTGTTAGCGGATGAACGTGTCCGACAGGCTTACCTCGGAGAATAGTACATAACCATGTATCCAACGATCATTGACTTTGGTCCTTTCGGTATCCATAGTTACGGACTGATGTTAGCCACGGCGTTTATTACGTCTGTTTTTGTGATGCAACATGAACTGAAACGGCGTGGATTTGTTCCAGATATTGCTGCGACGATCGTTGTGGCAGCCGCTATCGGTGGGATGGTCGGCGCGAAGATCTATGCAGCACTCCTAGATGGCCAGATCACACTCACCGAACTTTTCTCTACGAGCGGGTTAGTCTGGTATGGCGGTTTCATCGGCGGGTGTCTCAGTGTCCTCATCGTCGTCGTCCGTTCACCGAACCCGACGCTCGCCACGATTGATATTATCGGTCCAACCTTGCTTCTCGGCTACGGAATCGGTCGGATCGGGTGTCTCTTGGCTGGCGATGGTGACTATGGACCGCCGTCAGATCTCCCGTGGGCGATGGCGTTCCCGAACGGCACTGTCCCGACAGATGTACCCGTCCATCCGACACCTATCTATGAGACGCTCATATCCTTCACCTTCTTTGGGATCCTCTGGTCGCAACGTCGCAAGTTGGAGGTGAACCCTGGCGTGATGTTTGGTGCAAGTCTCATTTTATTGGGTGTGGAGCGGTTTTTTGTCGAATTCTGGCGGATCACGCCGCGGGTGTTAGGATGGATGACAGGGGCGCAACTTTTCAGCATTGTCTCCTTCATTGTAGGTATTATTTTCATCTTCTGGGCGCGTTCGCGTCCGCCGGTTACAGTAGCGGCGGAAACTGTCGAACCGACCACGGAGACATCGGAGTCCCCGAAACAATCGCCATCGCCGCGTAAACGCCGTAGACGGCGGTAATTGGCGGTCAGCAATCGGAAACTGCCGGCTGTCGGTTCCGGTCAGTGGTTAGCGGTTAACTCTATAAGGGCGACCGAAAACAGACAACTGATAATCGACAACTATATACCTTATAATAATAGATATAAGGAAACGCAAAGAAACGTGAAAATAAAACGGATCTGCCTCTGGTCGGGACCCCGGAACGTCTCCACCGCACTCATGTACGCCTTCGCACAACGCAGCGATACGCGCGTCGTTGACGAACCGCTCTACGCACACTACCTCCATACAAAATACGGAACAACGGATGCTGAGAGTACACACCCCGTCACAGCAGAAGTCATCGCATCAATGTCAACCGACGCAACAACTGTGGTCCGCGAGGTCATCTTCGGCCCCTGCGACAAGCCAGTGCTATTCATGAAACAGATGGCACATCACCTCATTGAGATGAACCTCGACTTCCTACAACAGACGATCAACGTTTTTTTGATTCGTGACCCGAAAGAGATGCTCCCATCGCTGGCGAAAATCATCGGTGTCCCGACACTCGCTGATACGGGTCTCAAGGTACAACACGACCTGCTTATCGCGTTGCGTGCCGTAGGGCAATCGCCACCGGTTCTTGATGCGCGGTTGCTCTTATCGGATCCGCGTAGCGTCTTAGGTCAACTATGTAATCGGCTCGGTTTACGGTTTGACGGGTCAATGTTGTCTTGGCAAGCGGGTGGCAATGCTGCGGATGGTGTGTGGGCACCGTATTGGTATGGCAACGTGCATCGGAGCACCGGATTCGCGCCGTATCGTCCGAAATCGGAACCGTTTCCAGCAGAATTAGAGGATGTATTGGTAGCATGTTCGGAGCATTATGATGTGCTTCACCGCGATGCGATTTCACCTTGAAATTTAACTGAAAGCCGAGGGCTGATAGCTATTCCACTATCGATCCCCCTGTTTCTCTAATAGCTTCCTAATCCGCTCGCGGAGCTGCTTTTTCTCTGCTGCGCTCGCTGCATCTATCCGGTCCATCTCCTTGAACAACTCCTCTATCGTCATCGGTTTCTCACCATTTGCTGCGGGTTGCTCACCGTTGACAGGCCCGCCCAAAAATAAAACATCCAACGCCTCATCGAACGTCTTCGCTGTACCAAGCTCGCTGGATCCCGCCTTCACAATCACCATCTCCAGTTTCGGACGCCGCGGGGTATCTGGTTCTATTGCCTTTTCCCCTTTTTTGGGTGTCGGTTTCTTTTCCTGCAGATAGATCGCCTCAATGTAGAACAGCGTGTCCTCAATAGGAATAATCAAGAGGTTCCCGCGGATGACATCATTCGCTTCCTTCCAACGGAGGAGATCTCCGCTGATGGCTTTATTGATGTCCGCCTCAACCTGAGTGGGGCCCGGTACATCGGTCGTCAGGATATAGACGATCCGTTCGCCGTAGTGAGGTTGATCGCAGCGAGCGACCATCCATGCTTTCAGACGTTTTTCTCTTTTCGGCGGTGTCAGCGGAATCATATTCACGAATTCCGCTTGAGCCTCACCGGGTAACTTGAGCATGGTGTAGTAGGGCATCATCTCCTGATCCGCTGTTGACGAGTAGTATGCCTCTTTCGGAATCTTCCATAGGTTCTGCCGCTTATAAAAATCGCCAGCGTCCTGGTGATAATTGCCGTACATTTTGGCTTGAATCCGGGTGAGATAGTCCGGGTACCGCAGGTGCGCCGATAGCCCCTCTGGCATCTCTGACACCGTTTTAAAGAGATCCGGGAACGCTTGCTGATACGTCTGCATCACCTCTTCACCATCCTTGACGGCATAAAAAGCCACCGCCCCTGTGTATGCGTTGACGACAGCGACCCCCGCATTTCGGATATAATTGAACTTATCAAAATCGGGCTCTTCATATAATTCGAGCTCGCCAGTCAACCGCGCCGTATCGTCGACATACATTTGCGAATTGGGGTAATACTGGCTCGTCACATAGAAGTCGATGATCCAGTAGAGCTGTCCGTCGTTAATCACGACGTACGGATCGGGGTCGTAGTTGAGGAAAGGCGCGATACGAGAAACACGGTCCCAGACGAGACGATCCCCGCGCCGGGTACCGATCTTCCGATGGAACATGATACGGCTCTCCGGTGTAATCCGATCAGAACGCAGGACACGGAAGAAATCGAACCGGAGCGCGAAACACAACCGTCGGAACCAGCCCCCTAAGGGGATACCGCCGTCACCGACATAAGTATGCTCCAACGCTGCAGCAATTTTTTCGGCATTCACATCGACATCGCTATTCTCTGTATCCTCTGGTGGCTCGAAGGGCACCTGGGTGCCGTTTTCCTTGCGCTCCGCCTTTACGATGACATAGTCGTGTGTCATTTCGCCGTAGTAGATTTGGGGTTGTGTGACGTTGAATCCGTGGTTACCTTTGATCGGGACTTCGCTGACCCAGAAATCCGGGTAGCCGTCTTCAACAAAAACGTTCACCGGTGACATACAGACCCCGTATCCGTGTGTATATTCGAGTTTCAGCTGCTCCCACCCAGTAATATCTTCGGGGGCAACCTCACGCGCGGCTATCAACACCTGTCGATACTCATCGTTAACCCGGTATCTATCAACATCTGTATATGCGTGGAAGTCGTAGTGCGTCACAATCTGCTTTTCACGGAGTGCCTCGTAAAACACACGCCGATCCCAGATTTGGATGCTTTTCTTGACTGCCTCGTTTTCGGTGATGACTTCAAGCGTCGCAGGTTCTTCGCGCTGTTCATACGTGACCGTTTTGATCGTATCGAGTTCAAATGCGTGCTGCGTATCTTTGATATGTTGCGTCAGGTAGGGTTCTTCCTTAACAATAATATCGATACGCGCGTCCCATAGGTAGACACCAATCGGATAGACGTGGAGCAGCAGTATGTAACTCAAGCCCCACACGCCTGCCGTCACATACCACAGCAATCGCCGCCGCCAGAGAATGTTCAATACAATAACAATCGCGATGCCGATCAGTACACCGCAATAGACCTGCGTCGCCCCCGCCCGGTAGAAATCGACATAAAACAGCCCGTGCAGCGATGAGATTTCGTAGGTTAGGGGTGTCTTATACACTCTATCCCACAGGTCCACGTAACTCCGCCACCCGCTCACGATCAACAACAGCATCCATAAAGCTGTCCCGTGGAAGATGATATGTCGTTTCACACGTGCCATCGTATGTGCATCGCGACGGTAATAGAAGTTATAGAGCAGCCCAACGACGATGCACGTTACCCATAGCAAAATTTGCACCCAGAGACTCACCCATTTGTGCATCGGGTAACTGAAGAGATAGAAGTTGCGATCTTTCCCGAAGTGAAGCGCGTCTTCACCGGCTGGCACGGCTTCGGCACCCGGTTGATTTAGATACCTGAGAACGATATCGTCCATCAGGAGCATCGGGATCGCCATCAAAAGTCCGAGGACGACTGTAATAAAGACGACTGTTCGATGGAAGGAGAAGGTTCGTGTATGCGTCCAGCGTCTGAATTCGCGCGGTTCTGGACACAGCACATTCGCAATTGCGGCGTTTATGTTCATAAACCCTGCTGCAACGATGAAGCAGAACAAAAAGAAACCCCATCGGATCTTATGGAGTCCCCAGAACACATCTGTGCGTCCGAGGCTTTCGTGCAAAAGGTGTTCTGTATAGAGCCATGCCAACGGGTAAAAGGTGCTAAGCCCGATGAGGCCGCCCACTGCCCAGAGGAGGTACGCTTGGAGTCTACTATACCGATCCCGCCGCCGATAATCGCCACGTCGGTATCGGAAGATACCCCATATAAAGGTAATGCTTACCAGGCAGGCACTGAGCAGGAGTTGTGCAATTGCGAGATTCACTGTCATCTGAAAACCCTCCTTATATACATTTATAATAACATAGGTGTATCGTGCTTCGCAAATTAGTTGTTAGCCGATAGTCAATAGCAATAAAAAACAATTTGACAAAAAACCGCTTTTATCCTACAATTAAAACAAATCAGGCAAATGACAATAGAATCCTGATACTGGTGCCTGAGTACTGATAAGAAAAAAAAGGTTGACATTTTTTGTAACCTTTTGTATACTAACGGTGTTAATTAAATAGAGGATGAGGAGCTGCACAACCGAAGTACCGATCCCAACGTATTGGATTTCATCAGATGCAAGCCTCCACCACACAAACATTTTTTCAAAAAAATTTGACAAAAAACGCAACAACAGGTATAATTAACGCAAGTTCAAGCGTAGAAACGTGAAATTATACCGTTTTCGCGAGGGAACACACGAATTTTACATCCCGTCCACGATTTTTTTGAAGAAAAACTTGACATCATATCACCGATGTGGTATACTATTAATACATAAGAGTAATTAGTGCTTTTTAGGCGCGAACCCTCTTACCTTGCAAGATATCGCATGAAAACAGGGTGCAGTAGAGCCGATCCCTAAATCGAAACCGTACCCAGAAAAAAAATAGTTGACACATTTCCGTAACTATTTTACAATTCACAACGTTTATACAAGTGGTTTGGCTATTTTTGTTCAGAATCTATAACGCAAACATAAGCCCTAAACCCAACATTATTTAAGGTTAGTTCAGAATAGACTTCATCCCTGAATCTGTTCGTGATATTTCGATTTTGATGGGAACCCGCTAAAACAGTGTTTCTGCTGGTTAGAGTGGAAACACCCCTTACGGCGTCCCAAGTGAAAAAAATTAATTGTTTTAGTTTTCTAAGGAGGAGAATAAGTAAATGTAACTGTCAAGATTGACATTTTCCTTAGTAAGTTTAGTTTTATATTCGTGCTCGTCTTCGCAACAGCACCGGTCATGGCGCAGAGAACAATTGAAGCGATCCTAGTGCTTGACGGTAGTGACTTGGCTGAGGTTGCTGCTGATGTTGAGTTCCTTGCTAAAAGTCACCTTATTATCAGTAAGGTGGCGACTCCCCAAACCCGTACTACTGATACCGATAACGGGCTCCTCGCACTTCCCAGTAATGCAATCCACCGAATATGGGCAGGTATGCCGGATTTGGAAGCACTCTTTGAATAACCTTGACTTCTGTTCAAAAATCTGCTATACTAAAACCGTAAACAAATCAACAACTGGGAGGTTCGTATGAAACCGCACTTAACAACACTGTTACTAATACTCGCGCTGCCACTTCTCCTACAGGCAGCACCTGATTATACCATCACGAATAAACATCGTGTCATCGAAGAGGCATCGCTCAACCCGAACCGCGTTCCAATCGGCACGCAATTTTCATACCTTAACTTCACAACACTCAACGGCGATACACACGATTTGGACACACTTACCGAGCAGGGACCCGTCATTTTCGTATTTCTCGCAACCGAATGCCCTGTCGCACAACGCTACGCGATGCGCCTGAGACGGCTGTACACGGAATTTAGAACAGAGAAACACACCACCCTCGTCGCAGTCTACGCCAACGAAAACGATTCCGTTGACGACATCAAAGCCTATGTCGCCAAGGCAGGATACACATTCCTGACCGTTAAAGATACAACAGGTCGTCTTGCACGCCGCCTCGGTGCGACGATGACCCCGCAAGCCGTCGTCATCGATACGACTGGCACCCTCCGCTACCGCGGTCCCATCGACGATAACCGCTACGAGACCCGCGTCAAACACCGCTACCTCCACGACGCGCTCCTCGCAACACACACCGGTGCCCCCGTCCCGGTAAAAGAGACACCAGCATTCGGTTGTACGCTCCATCTCTCAGAATCTGGGTTTCCCGCGGAGGTTACCTATAGTGAACACATCGCGTCTATCCTCCAGAAGAATTGCCAGACGTGTCATCGCCAAGGCGAGGTCGCGCCATTTACGCTTGCCAACTACGAGGACGCGAAGGTCTGGGCAACTGAAATCGCTGAATACACACAGGCCCGTCTCATGCCGCCATGGAGACCCGCACCCGGCTACGGACACTTCAAGAGCGAACGCCTGCTCACAGATACTGAAATCGAGATGATCGCACACTGGGTAGCAGCAGGCGCACCGCCCGGTGACCTCAATGCTGTCCCACCTACACCTGAATTCCACGAAGGTTGGGCACTCGGTGAACCCGATTGGATCGGTGAGATGCCCGTCGAATACGAAATCGGCCCCGAAGGCGAGGACGAATATCGGCAATTCATCATACCTACCAACTTCAAAACAGATATGTACGTCCAAGCCGTTGACGTGCAACCCGGCAACCGGAAGACCGTCCACCACGTCATCCCTTACCTCGATGTGAACGGCGAGGCACGCAAACTCGACGCACTCGACCCAAAACCCGGCTACGTCACTGAAGGCACGGGACCTGGGTTTGACACTGTCGGCTCACTCGGCGGTTGGGCACCCGGCGTTACGCCATCTGTTTTGCCTGATGGCGTTGGGTTCCTCTTGCCGAAAGGTGCCGACATCGTTATGCAGGTACATTACTACCGTACCGGAAACGTTGAATACGACCGCTCTCGTTTAGGACTTTACTTCTCAAAGACCCCGAACACCGCGAAACTCCGCATCGGCGACGCAACCAACTCCAAGTTCGTCATCCCGCCCGGTGAAGCATGGCACGAGGTATTAGCCTCCCGAAACATCAAGCAGGATGTCTATCTCTTAGCGGCGATGCCGCACATGCATCTCCTCGGACGGGATATGCGTCTCACCGCGACGACCGCTGAAGGCGAAGCACATGACCTTATCTGGATCAAGGATTGGGATTTCAATTGGCAGGACATCTACCATTACGAAGAACCGCTCTTTTTGCCAGCAGGGTCACGTGTAGATCTCGTCGCGCATTTCGACAACTCGGTGGAGAACCCTGCAAACCCAAACGATCCGCCTGTGCCTGTCGGTTGGGGCGAAAAAACGACAGATGAGATGTGTATCGGGTTCTTTTACTACGTAAAAGCAAGCGAGTTCTCACCGAAGTAGCGGTGAGGTTAGGAATCCACTTTCCCCACTGGCGAGGTTTGTAACCTCGCCAGCGAAACCTTCACAACAGCGACGCGACGGTGACTTTCTCCAAACACTCCCGCTGCGACTCCGCAAGCCCATCCAATACACGCGCACCCGCCTCAGATGATAGACTCGCCGCGAAATGTGCCGTCATCTCACCCTCAACCGCAGCGATGAGCTGGTGCAACGTAATCTCCTCCAAC
This sequence comes from Candidatus Poribacteria bacterium, assembly GCA_003635255.1. GTDB lineage: Bacteria > Poribacteria > WGA-4E > WGA-4E > WGA-3G > WGA-3G. The sequence goes on from PYJC01000163.1 coordinate 13,495, forward strand.
GCACGGGCTGGCAGATATCCATCCGTATCTCCCTGCACCTCATAAACCAATCCTGCCGCTTTGAACCGCTCGAAACTCTCATGTACGACCTCCTCCGCG
>PYJC01000163.1:13613-59695 GCA_003635255.1 Candidatus Poribacteria bacterium
AACACAACGCCACTTGCTCGGTTGTACATGCACCCTCACCCTTAGAAAACCGCGCCGCCACAATCAGGAACAACGCGATAACACCCGAACTGTTCAGATAACCGTTGCTGCCATATCCCAACTTCCCACGCGCAACACCCTGGTGTCCAAGATGCTGAAAGGCATTCGAGACCTCCGCACCCAGTAAAATCAGCACCCACGTTGTATACGTCCAAATAGCGAGGATAATAAGCATCGCCAACGCACCATAGATGTCGCTATAATTCTTCCAGACGAGTTCAAGATAACTGCCGAACGCGAGGCGCGCGATCTGGAACAGCGTCCCCGCAATGAACGTCCCTAACAGGGCCGCATTCCACTTCACTGTCGTATTCGGCATCGCGATGTACATCAAGAAAAAAAGGCAGTAGACGAGCATCCACGGGAACACATGCGCAAACACCCAGTTCGTGGCGGTCGAAAAGAAGAGCCAGATGAGTAGCGGTCCTATGGACAACAACGTGTAAAAAACAGCATATTTCTGGAACGCTTGCATCACGGGTAACCGCCGTCGCGAACCCCAAATATCGTTGAAATGCTGCTCAACGGACATAAACAGCATCGTTGAAACGAGGAGAAACAGTAGGAACCCACCGACACCGAGTCCACGAAGATTTCTATTGGCAAAACCGGAGAGTTCTGATACAATCTCTTCAGCACCATAGCGTGGCAGGAAATTATCGCGCAGCGCAGCGATCAATGGAGAGTTACCGTCTTCAACAGCACCGAATGTCTTTAACAAAAACAGCGCGACAGCAGACAGCGGCACGAGACACAATAGTGTGTTAAACGCCAATGACGACGCTTGCTGCAGGCATTTGTGCGCCATAAATTGATGCCAGACGTTCACACTCAGCCGCGAAGTTAACGTTCCAAGATTACTGAAGCGGTTGTCGTATTTTTCGGAAAGATTATTCATAGTAGAAAGCCCATTGATAACCGACAACTATTCCATGCCAGATCTGATTTCACGCATAAAACGCAAACTCAGACAAAACCCGTTCTTATCCTACCTCATCGGATGCCCGTATCCCGCGCCCCGCTGGAACCGATGCGTCAAACAACTCCTCCGTCAACTTGGTCCTGATGCGAATATCTTGGATCTCGGTGCCGGCAACCGCCGCCGCGCCCCGAATGTTATCAACCTCGAAATCGAAGCGACCCCAGAAGTTGACATCATCGCGGATGGGCATCTCTTACCGTTTAAAGATAATACCTTTGATGCCGTGATCTCTGAAGCTGTACTGGAGCATGTCCACTCCCCGAACCGTGTTGTTTCGGAGATTTATCGGGTCCTGAAGCCCGGTGGCTATATCTGCGTTGCAGTCCCGTTTTTACAAGGTTACCACGCCTCGCCACACGATTACCAGCGTTGGACCCTGCCCGGCATCGTCCAACTCTGTGCTGCATTTTCCGAAATCGAGAGTAGAGCGTGCGCAGGTCCTACGACCGCTTTACACTGGATCTTCCGAGAATACGTCGGACTTATCTGTTCTTTTGGTAGCCTACTCGTTGCGAAAGCAATCTCACTGCTTGTCGGATGGCTAACGTTTCCGTTGCTGTTACTGGATGCGGTATTGTCCCAACATAAAGATGCCCATATTCTGGCATCAGCTGTCTATTTTTTCGGAAAGAAGGAGTAAGCGGTTCTCATCAACCGCATTATATAGCATTTTATTCTGGGATGTCAAAAGAAATGTGAGAAATGGTTGTCAGGACTCAGGACTCAGTTGTCAGTAAGAGCAGTTTGAAACTGCGCCCCAAAATCGGTAGGCGCGGTTGAAAACCGCGCCAGATTCTACCTGATTCAAAAAAAAACGGCGAGGTTATAAACCTCGCCGGCGAGAAAAAAGTTCAGCATCGCGCAAAACGCGCTCCTACCGAAATGTAATCTTGTCCTTCTCTGCCTTCTCAAGTAGGCTCCGAACAATCTCTAACGTTAGTTTGGAGAGTTTTTCTGAAAACTCGGCATCCGTGAGGGTCCGATATCGTGAGGGTTGTGATGCAGTGAGCCGTTCGTTGGCAATCGCCAATGCACTGGACACGAGCGGCATAGGCACCTCAATCGGCACAGCCACAAGTGCGTCGGTAGGTGCGGATGCAGGCGGCGTATCCACTGTATCCCCCGCTAAAAAACTTTCACGGCGTGAATTGATTTCGGCTAACACTTGCTGCGCGGCGACTTGGTGCGCAAATTTTTTTGAACCGGGGACGGGTTCCGGTGTCTCGTGGACATGTTCACCGTAGGACACTTTCACTTGCCACTGTGGAGCATCCGACGGACCGAGCTGCGTCTCGGTATAAACGGGTTGGCTCAGCCCACGTTCTTGGCAGTATTGAATTAAAATCCCCTTGTAATTTTCCGCAGCCGTATCGGTTGCCAAATCTGCCATTCATCTCTCCTTGTATGGTCTTAGTGCGAACCACCGCCGCCGCCACTGTTATTAAAGTGTGGACGATCCCCCATTCTGCGGGGTTTGACTTTCCGCTGCCGTTTCATTTCGATCCGACGCCGTTTCTCGCTCGGCTTCTCATAGAAACTCCGCTTTTTAATTTCTGTAACGATACCCGCCTTACCGCACATCTTTTTAAAACGTGCCAGGGCGCGATCAAACGCTTCACCTGAATCTACACTCACTTCAACTTGAACCATTTTTTTAAGCCTCCATTAGAATTTAAAATCGTGAAAACATCTCATAAATTGTATCACATCTCAGCACAGATGTCAAATAATTCTTTTCTTTCAATAAATCCAGTTCGGTTAGAAAGGCAGATCGCATTTGACGGCTGATAACTGATGGCTGACAGCCAATTTACTGAAAACTGAGCACCGATAACTGACAACTAACAGCCACTTGAGAATTTACCAACAATTCGCTATACTCATTCACCAAATCTCCGGGCAGGAGGTTTCCTCGTCTTTTAAGGCGAGGAGGAATGCCTGCTCCTTGCATAAAATTTCCTTGACAAAATATCTCAAAAGTGTTAGAATATTCCCTGTAGTGTAAGGTTGCAAGTTATGCGGCTGTTTCGCTATCCCCGTGTGCGACTTGTGTAAAGCTACAGCACAATACGGAAAAGAAACAGATAGACGCTGGTGGTGGAGATGCTTGGGTGTAATGGGAAACGAAATCGCGTAACTGCACGTTCCCACAATAGCACTCGTATATTTTTAGGGCTGCTTGAGCCCTTCGTGGAGAGCGGTGGGTTGCCACCCTCTATGAAGCGAGAAACTTGTCGGTAGACCGACAGGAAACCTGTTTTCTTAACAGGTCTCCCCCGGCTTTAGTCAGGGGTACTTGACCAAAAAGGAGGCATCCCCATCTACGAAATCCTTGCCCTCTGCTTCGGCGCATGGCTTACCGGTGTCAGCAAAGCCGGTTTCGGCGGCGGTATCGGTATGATTGTCGTCCCGATGTTCACACACTTCCGCAGCGCACGGAACGTTATCGGACTTATGCTCCTGTTGCTCTTTTCAACGGATATTCTCTCGCTCCGCCACTACTGGAAACGATGGCACCGCCAAAACGTCATACGCCTCATCCTCGGTTCTGTCCTCGGTATCGCTCTCGCAAGCCTAATTTTAAAGGACATCTCCGATGTTCATCTAAAGAAGGTGATCGGCGGCATCGCGTGTCTCTTTGCCATACTTGAATCCTTGCGTCCATACTGGCAACCGTTGCTCGGAAACTCGGAGGAACCGAACAGCACAGCACTCCAATTCAAAAGGTGGCAAGGGCTTCTTGCAGGGATGTTTGCCGGGGCATTTTCAACGCTTGCGCACATGGGTGGACTCGTTGTCGTGATGTATCTCCTTCCGCAACGTCTCAGTAACACCACCTTCGTCGCGACGACAACCGCTACCTATTTTTCACTCAATTTCATCAAAATCCCGTTCTATTATCAACTCGATCTTTTCTCCTTTGAGATTCTGATTGAAGCCATCGCGCTCTTGCCGTTCATTGGACTCGGCGTGCTAACCGGTATTGCGTTGAACAATCGTGTGCCGGAACGCCTCTTTTCAAGGATCGTCCTGTTCTTCCTATTCGCCACAGGTCTACATCTACTCTTTAGTTGATTAGTCGTCGGTTGCCAGTTATCAGTTTTCAGGAAAGAGGTGTTCTGGTGAATCAAAGTTCTCTTAGACTGAATACTGACAACTGAGTACTGACAACCAAAAAATATTGAGGTATTTCCAAAAATCCTGTATAATACAACCCACAACAAAACACAGACGAGGTCAAAAATAATGAACTTAAAATGGGGCGTGCTAGGCGCGGGGAGCGTCGCACAACGCCGAGCAATGCCAGCAATCAACAAAGCAGATGGTGCAGAACTTCACGCACTCCTCTCACGCGATACCGCACGCGCGGAACGACTCGCACGCGAACACGGCGCAACTAAAGCCTATACCACCGTTGACACACTCCTCGGAGACGACACACTCAATGCGATTTACATCTCAACACCCGTTCATCTACACTGCGAACAAGTTATCGCCGCAGCAGAACGCGGCTTGCACGTACTTTGCGATAAACCGATGGCACTCACGCCACAAGAATGCAGGGAAATGATCGCCGCCTGCGATGCCAACGGTGTGCATCTACAGATCTGTTTCCTATTCCGATTCCACTCCTGTTTCCAGCAGATCCGAACGTGGATAGGTGAGGGACATTTCGGACAGCTCGTGCATGGACGTATGCCGTTCCTGAAACAGTATCAACTCGTCCCAGACGAATGGCGCGCACAACCCGAAAAGGGCGGCGGCGGATGCCTCATGGATCTCGGTCCGCACAGTGTAGATCTGTTACGCTATCTTATCGGTGAAGTGAATGCAGTTAGTGCGTTCTATAACAGCACAACGCAAGGCACCGCTGTTGAAGAGACTGGCGGTATTTTCATGCGTTTCGATAACGGCGCACAAGCGTTCACAGACCTCAGTTTCTCGGTTCCGCAGTGCGACATCGTGTTAGAACTCTATGGGACAGAAGGCACCGTCTGTGTTTACAACGACGACGGCTGGAAAATCAAAACCTACTTCGACGGTGAACAGCAGTTGATTGCCTCGCAATACGAGGACCTATATCAGTGTCAGTTCGAGCATTTCGCGGCGTGTGTCGGAAAAGGTGCAACTCCGATCACGACCGGCATTGATGGGTTAAGAGCAAACGAGATTCTCGCCGCCGCTTACCGCGCCGGTAAAACCGGACGAGTGGAACCGTGTCCCGCTGTAGGATAGCCATCAGCTAACCCTCATCTAACCCCACGATCTATGTCAAAATGGCACACTCTATTCAAATATCATTTTAAAAACGACAATTTGTCACATCTAAAAACCTGCCAAAATGTCACACATTCCGCTTTAACCCTGATAATCTGGGAATTCCAGAGATTGGCACGAAAATTGCTACTGATTGTATGTATAAAGGTGGTGTTTTTTGCCATCTCAATAGAGATTCATAGGAGGCATACGTGCCTCTGTTTACAATTTTTACGCCAAACTCAAGGAGGAATTCAACGACATGGCACTTGTACCCCTTGGCGATAGAATTCTCGTCGAACGTTCAGACAACGACGAACAGACAACCAGCGGCGGGATTATTATCCCCGATACCGCCAAAGAAAAACCCCAAGAAGGCAAAGTCGTTGCTGTCGGTAATGGTAGATTGCTCGACAGCGGTGAGCGACAGCCCGTTGATGTCGCAGTAGGCGACTTAGTGCTTTTCGCCAAATACGGCGGCACTGAAGTTACGTATGATAATATCGAATATCTCATCTTGCGCGAAGATGATATCTTAGCCAAGGTTAACTAGGAAAGGAGTTAAACACATGGCAGCAAAACAACTAGCGTTTGATGAAGAAGCAAGGAGCGCTATTAAACAGGGCGTTGACAAACTCGCGGACGCTGTTAAAGTTACACTGGGTCCCAAAGGGCGAAACGTCGTACTCGATAAAAAATTCGGCGCACCGACGATCACCAAAGATGGTGTCACTGTCGCCAAAGAGGTCGAACTCGAAGATGCCTACGAAAATATGGGCGCGCAGATGGTCAAAGAGGTCGCTTCTAAAACCAGCGATGTCGCTGGTGATGGTACGACTACGGCTACTATTCTCGCACAATCCATTTATCGCGAAGGCTTGAAAAACGTCGCCGCAGGGCACAACCCGATGGCACTCAAGCGCGGCATTGAAAAGGCTGTTGACGCAGTCGTCGGCGCAGTCCACGACTTGAGCAAAGAGGTCTCTGAGAAAACCGAGATCGCACAAGTCGCCGCTATCTCCGCAAATAACGACAATGCTATCGGTGACCTCATCGCTGACGCGATGGAACGGGTCGGGAAAGATGGCGTTATCACTGTCGAAGAAGCCAAAAGCCTCGAAACGAATCTCGATGTCGTTGAAGGGATGCAGTTTGATCGCGGTTACCTCTCACCCTACTTCGTCACAGATGCCGATCGGATGGAAGTCGTTTTAGAAGATGCCGCAATCCTTATCCACGAAAAGAAGATCAGCAGCCTCAAAGATCTCGTGCCTGTGTTGGAACGCACCGCACAGCAGGGCAGACCGCTGTTGATTATCGCCGAAGATGTTGAAGGCGAAGCACTCGCAACCGTCGTCGTCAATAAGATTCGCGGAACCCTCCGCTGTGCTGCCGTTAAAGCACCCGGCTACGGTGACCGTCGTAAAGCGATGCTTGAAGACATCGCAGTCTTGACGAACGGACGCGTCATCTCCGAAGACCTCGGCATCAACCTCGAAAACATCACTCTGAACGATCTCGGCAGTGCCAAACGTATCGTCATCGACAAAGACAATACGACTGTTGTTGAAGGCGAAGGCACAACTGAAGCGATTCAAGGACGTATCGACCAGATCCGTAGACAGATCGAAGACACAACATCCGACTATGATCGTGAGAAATTGCAGGAACGCCTCGCAAAACTCGCTGGGGGTGTTGCTGTCATTAACGTAGGTGCCGCTACGGAAGTCGAGATGAAAGAGAAGAAAGCACGCGTTGAAGACGCAATGCACGCCACACGCGCAGCCGTTGAAGAAGGCGTTGTTGTCGGCGGCGGGGTCGCGCTCGTGAGATCGCAAGCCGCACTTGATAACCTTGAACTCGAGGATCCAACCGAAACTGTTGGTGTTTCCATCGTCCGTCGCGCACTCGAAGATCCGCTCCGTCAAATCGCGAGAAATGCTGGACAAGAAGACTCCGTCATCATCGCTAAAGTCAAAGACGAAGGCGGAAACGTCGGCTACGATGCGCATCAAGATCGTTTCATCGACATGTTTGAAGCTGGCATCCCCGATCCGACCAAAGTCGTACGGGTCGCACTCCAGAACGCCGCCAGCATCGCAGCGTTGATGATTACCACTGAAACCCTCATTGCAGAACTGCCTGAGCAGGAAGCACCGGCACCGCCGATGCCTCCAGGTGGTGACATGCCTTATTAGACCATACATGCATGGGTAGCGAGGTTACAAACCGTGCTACCCAAAAAGCGAAGGCGGGGTACTAAACCCCGTCTCGCTTTTTTTAAGACGCTTGACGCTCAGCGGTCAGTTTGTCCCAGTCCTTATAGGAGCGGTTTGAAACCGTTCCTACTGACAACCATTCCCCTAAGAACCAACTATCCATCACCCATTAAAAACCGCTCACACTCCCGAAGCACAGTAGAGACCTCAATGGTATGCATACACGGCGATGTCCCGTCAGGTAACGCCTGACATCCGTATTCAAACCCTAAATTCAGACACGGACTACACGGCATCTCTCCACGAACGATACCCGCATTACGGCTCCAAGGTCCCCACTGTGCAACATTTGTCGGACCGTGCAACCCGATCACCGGCACCCCGATCGCAGCGGCGAGATGCATCGGACCGCAATTGCCAGTCACAACTAACGCTGCATCCGCAAAAAGCGCAGCGAGTTGGTTAACGTCTGTCTGTCCCGCAAACACGACTGCTCGATGCCTCGTCCGTGCCGCAATCGCCTCGGAGACTTGAACCTCATCAGGCGCGCCTGTCAAGATAATCTGCACCCCGTGGCGTTCAACAAGCAGGTCTGCTAATGCAATGTAGTGCTCTTGGGGCCACCGTCTACGCGGTTCACGACGCCTACCTGCTTCGGGATGTAGAACCACAAACGGCACATCAAGCGAGACCCGTTCTTTAACCAAAGCCTCGCGAACCCACGTACGCACTGTCTCGCCGAACCATGTTTCAAGCGTGAACTCTTGTGTCGGACACGCCAGTTGCATCGCGATGTCCAAGAAGTTTCGCACTTCGTGCCGTCCTTGAATGTGTTCAACTGTCTCTGTGAAGAGAAAATGACGGTATTGTCCTTTCGTCCGAAATCCGACCCGTACAGGGGCACCGGTAACGTAGGCAAGGAGTACACTCAATCGGGGCCAATGCTCCAAGTCGATTGCCCAATCGAACCGCTCGCGATAGAGCACTGCAAATAGCCGATACATCGGCATTCGGAAAGAAATACGCTTATCAATATAGGGACAGTCCGCTAAATAACTCAGATTGGTCGGGGATGCTAACATTGTGAATTCGGCATCTGGAAAAGCGTGCCGTATGGCACGGATGGTCGGGACAGCCAGAATAGTATCACCCAATGCAGAGAGTTGGATAAAAAGAATTTTTTTCGGGATCTGTGGGACTCGGACGCGCCTACAGAATAGGCTGAGCACGGCACAGAGTGGGACACCGAGGTACCGGTCTAAGTATTGCTGAAAACGACTGGATTGCATAATGGTTGTCAGGGGAATGGTTTTCAGTTTTCAGTGCGATTTTTCTGCGAAAAATCTTTCAGTCGTCAGTGCGGTTTTCTACGAAAACCTTTCAGTTTTCGGAAAGAGACTTCAGGACTATCCAAAACCTCTTGTAACTGATAACTGACAACTGACAACTGACAACTAATTCGCGTACCCATACAACTTAATCTCCGCGATCTTGGCAAGCGCAGTCGTCGGACCTTTTAGATGGTAGACATAACGCCCACGGCGGCGCCGCCCGTCAGAGGTCTCCGCATTCTCTCGATCGAGTCGAATGTTTTCCCGCCGCAGCGCGGCATCTTCCGTCGTCCGACGCACCACTACCTTAATACCTGAAGTTGTGACAGCTTTGCTAAGCCGAATGTCAATAACCCGATCCTTATTCGTCCGCCGGTCGTAAATTTTCTCCCATTCGCCTCGCGAGTTGAATGCCTGCACCTCAAACTCCTCCAGGTTCGTCGAGTGAATCTCAATACGATAGATCGACTTTTTCTCTGGTAAGTGGATGATCGCTTCCGACGGAATCTCAAGATCGGTGATCGCGCTACCGGAACTCTTTTTACGTTGGGACTGCCCAATGGTTTCAAGGTCGTTATCGATGAATGCCGGATCGCTTGCGGTTACATCCGGCGAAAGTGTATAGTTTTGGCTCCACTGCTGCCCAATCACGCAACCGTGGCATAGGCACATCAATCCTAATAGAAACGATTTGCAAACTCTGGCTACATTGAATTTTGCACGCATCATTGCCTCCGATTCTGGCTATCCATTTCAATCTGTTTAAGAATATCTTCTTTGGTCAATTTACGCACCCTGAAATGCAATTTTCTGAAGAACGGCACCAGATCCTCACCCGCTGCTTGATTAAAATAGTAGACGAGGAAACTGGTCTTCATATTACCCGCAAGTCTCTGATGGAGACCGTCGGCTTCCATTAACTCAAAAACCCGAATATAAAAATCGTGTCCGTATTTTTTTCGCAGCTCAGAAACGAGCGTATACGCGTATCTATAGCGCCACTGCGTCAGCGGACTGTTTTCAGTATGTCCGCCCCAGCTCTCCAATTGATTTACACCATCAAGATCGACGCGCAAATCGCCTTGGAGACTATCGAATTTAGGGTGCAAGCCACCTTGTGCGTACTCCGTCTGAATCAAAACAGCAAGACCCTCTGAGAACCATACCGGTATATAATAGATATTTGTAAAAGCGTGTGTCAGTTCATGGACTCGGACACCGTGTTTTTCGTACATCTGCATCGGGAAATCCATGTGAATGCTTCTAATAAACTTCACATACCGTCCATCCAACATTCCAGAACGATATTCGGTACTTGTAAACGCGGCGAGTCTATTGCCTCTATAAGCATCGTGCAATGTTACATGAATTTTATGCTTCGGTTGAAATCCAAAGAGTTCGTGCATCGCCTCGTAAAGGCTCTCCATATAAATGAGGGCATTGTGGGTGAATTCCTCGCGCTCTGCGACTTCATCAAAATCTGGATGTCCTTGCAAATCTTCAGCAAATTTGAGGGTATAATGATCGCTTTTGCCGGCACGTGCATCAATTGTCGCATTTGGACGCTTAAGCATCAGGGTACTTGTGTTCCGTTCTTCAAGGATCCGTTTTTCGCGGCGCTGCTGAGCCTCTTTCAATGCTGTACAACTGTTGAAAACGATCACTGTTATCAGCAGGGCTGGTATCACGCGCCAAAGGGTGGTAAGGTGTAATCTATTTCTATGTTTCATGATGCACCTCTTTAGAGCGGCACCGCTCTCGATTTATCACCGATGCGGCGCATGGTAATCTCCTGTTCAATTGTTGGGTCGGGCAGCCCTGTCTCGGCGAGCCTACGTTGTAGAAAAGCGTCCATGTCGGCTTTTAAACGCGCAACGACCTCGTCGGCTTCCTCAGCAAGATTATAGACCTCGTCCGGATCCTCTTCAAGATCGTAGAGTTCCAAATCTGGTGTATTATAAACAGCAGGAGTGCCGCCGGTTTCAACAATCAATTTCCATTTCTGTGTCTGCCACCCGCGCTTTTTCATCCATCCACACTCGGTAAGATAGACCGCCTCCGTCGTGCCGTCGTGTCTGCCGTTTTCCATCAGTGGACGTAGGCTTATACCTGCCATCTTCTCGCGTGCTGTCACCGCGTCCAATCCAGCGTAATCGAGGATCGTCGGCGCAATATCAGTGAGACGGACGAGACCGTTAAGCCGCTGCCCTTCTTGAAGGCGCGCGGGGCAGTGGACAATCAAGGGGACATGGCAATTCGTCTCGTAAAGCCCGTGATGATCATACCAGAGTTCATGTTCGTCGAGCTCTTCACCGTGATCAGCAGTAATAATCAGCAGTGTCTCCTCCAGCTGTCCAGAATCCTGTAGATACCGAAAAAGTTGTGCAAGACACGTGTCCATATACGCAATCGAGGCATCGTACTGCGAGTTGACATAACGTCTATCTCGCCAGAGCCGCTTCTTTGCAATGTCTTCAGGGGCTGCCGGATCCGGTGTGCACATCCACTGCCGGAAATAGTCTGTGAAAGGTTCACATGCGTAAACAGCATCCATACTTCGATTGTTCGAATCACATTCGTCGCCGCTATAGAACATCCGTTCAAACGGCAGCGGTGGGTGATAAGGTGTATGCGGATCCCAATAGTGAAGGAAAGCGAACCAAGGCTTATCTTGTGCCTGCGCGAGGTCTAAAAGCGCCATCGCTGTTTCGTTAACCGCTTCCGCCTTTCGGGCTTTGCGAAAACCACTCTCCCATTGGTAGCCGCGATACTGTCCTTCAGGAAAACCGCGCTGGAACCAGCGTCCCAAATTGTCCGCAGCGACGGTAAAGTAACCCGCTTCACTCAGCAACTCCGGGACAGTCTTAACATCTGTTGCTAAGTTCAACGTCCCACCCTGCGTGATAATTTGGTGCGACAAGACATCCTTACCCGTGAACATCGTTGTATGAGCAGGATGCGTCGGAATATGCGGACTGATACACTTCTCAAAAAGTGTCGATTTTTCCACCAAGGCATCAAGGTGCGGTGTCGTCAGATGGTAATGCCCATAACAACTCATACTCGATGCCCGGAGTGTATCCAATGAGATGAGGATGATATTGCGCAAACTTTTGCTCCTTTATTACTTGTCAGCCGTCGGCTATCGGTCTCTATCAGTCTTCAGACTGATGACTAACCCCTAACTGCTTATAACGCTTTTATCGGGTTCACGGATGACCTAAAATTTATTGAGGACCGATAACCATCCCTCTGACCGCCGACGGCTGACTGCCGACTGCCAATAAAAATCTAATCTCCCGCTGCAACATCCGCCGCCGAACCTTGCGCCGCACGAATCGCCTCACATAGATACGTAATCCCTTCAGGCACATCGTCTACATGGCAGTAGGCGTAAGCAAGCCGGATCGCCTTCACTGGATCATTGGCGTAATGGAAAGCACTCCCGCTGCTATAACCGACCCCTTTTTCAGATGCCAACTGTTGCAGCTTCTGCATATCCGTCGTTTCCGGCAAATCTATCCAGAGGAAAAGTCCACCGCGCGGTCGCGTCCACGTACAGAGATCACTGACATGCGACTCAAGCGTATCTACCACTGCCTGACACTTCGCCCCGACAGCAGCGTTCGTCTTCACAAGGTGCGCTTCAAGATGCTCCATAAAGAATTCAGCAACGATCGCACTCGCCAACGCGCTTGTCCCACCGTCCCAACGGTTCTGATGGATTTGCCCGTAATACGGCTGTCGCGCCACAAAATAGCCTTGTCTAACGCCTGCCCCTAAGATTTTGGAAAACGTCGCAATAAAGATCACCCGATTCGATGTATCCAACTTAAAGAGCGCATCCGGTGTCGGGGTCGAGGTAAAGTCGATATCGCCGTAGCAATCGTCTTCAACAATCACGGTATCGTATTCCTCTGCTAACGCCAGCATCCGATGTCGGCGTTCAAGCGAGAGAATTGCCCCCGTTGGGTTCTGATGGTTCGATGTCGTATAAATCAATGCTGGACGGATATTTTTCGATTTGAGTTCCTTGAGCTTCGATGCCAACGCATCCATATCCATGCCGTCAATATAGTCCATTGACACGCCTTCAATGTTCGCCTCGAAATGCCGCATGATACCCAAGGTCCCGCTGTAAGTGAACTCCTCTGTTAGGACGGTATCGCCGGGATTGATAAGTGTCCCGAGTACTAATTCCAGTGCCTGCATAGAGCCGGAGGTGATTGAGATATTATCTATCGGTAGCGGAACACCCTCACGCCGTTCAAACCGCATCGATGCCAGTTCGCGCAGTCCACTATAACCGGATTCACCCGGATAGTTGACCAAATCGCCACCCAATTTTCGGAGTGCCTTCTCACTCGCCGCAATAAGCCCCTCCGTCGGGAATGTATATGGATCCGGACGTCCACCTGTAAAAGCAAAATCTTTCATAATATGCCCCTTCTTGTAGACAGATTCCTCTGAATGAATCTAATTATAACAGACTTTCCGAAAAAAATCAATTAGTTGTCGGTTGGCTGTCAGCCATCAGCCACCGGCTGTCGGTAATTAATATTTTCGCGTATCAATTCCACAGCCGCTCTAATTCTGATTCAAGCGAACAGTCCTATAGGTCCACCACCATCCCATCTTCCATCCTGCCATCCTTCTACTGACCGCTGACAGTTAATTTGACACCAATCTCACAATATGCTATACTTGTGCCATCTTTCTATAAACAGAGTCCTACACGCATTCATCGAAATGGCAGCCCGAAACCCGCTCCAAGAGCTCACATTTGAACCGATGCATCTCAACGACCTACAACAGGTCTTAGAAATCGAAAATCAATGTTTTGAGAATCCGTGGAGCAATACCTACTTTACAATATCCCTGAAGCGACCGCGGTCGTATGAACGTTTTTATGTTGCACGGCGCGAGGACACCGTCGTCGGCTATATAGTGTTTAATATTCTTCATGAAGAAGCACATATCCTGAACATCGCTGTACCGCCCGCCTGCCAGCGGCAAGGCATCGGCAAATATCTGCTCGCCTCAGCACTGGAGATGATACAAACGGATAACGGGCGCGAGGTGTTTTTGGAAGTCGCCGTCAGCAATTTACCTGCACAGTATCTCTACCGACAATTCGGGTTCCGCATCTGCGGCATCCGAAAAAACTACTACGGACGCTATAAAGACGCTTACGTTTTTCGTAAAGGAGTAGAAGATAATGCTACTTAACCTCTTAAGCCGCACTTTTTCAGCGACTACAACCTTATCACTCTCAACCCGCCGACAAGAACCACGAACCGTCGGCAGAAATGGTTGGCGTGTCATCGAAGAAGAAGTGGACTGGAACCCTTCTGAAACGACTATTATTGTTGTCGATATGTGGAACGAGCATTGGTCATGGGGCGCGACAGAGCGCGTAAATGTGATGGCACCCCGAATGAACATCGTGCTTGGACGCGCAAGAGAAAACGGCGTACAGATTATCCACGCACCTTCCGATACGATGGATTTCTACGAGGCACACCCAGCGCGCCGCTCAATACTGGAATTCCCACACGCCGACCCACCAGAGGAACGCGATATGCCTGACCCACCGCTACCCGTTGATGCCTCCGATGGCGGCTCAGATACCGGTGAAGCCGATAGTTTCAAAGCCTGGCACCGCCAGCATCCTGTCATCGAAATTGCCGATGATGATGCCATCAGCGATAACGGACAGGAGGTCTACAACCTACTGCATCACAAAGGTATCAAAAACATCATCTTCATGGGGGTCCACACGAATATGTGTGTACTCGGACGCTCCTTCGCGATTAAACAGATGGTGCGTTGGGGGTTCAACGCCGTTCTCGCACGCGACCTCACGGATGCAATGTATAACCCATTCAAACCACCGTATGTCAGTCATGAAGAGGGAACACAGTTAATCATCGAATATATTGAGAAATTCTGGTGTCCCACAATCTGGAGCGGCGATTTAACAACCCCGAAGGCGTAAAACAGTTTTCAGTTAAGAGATGTTCCGTTCAATTAAACCTCTCCTTTAACTAAGCACTGCCAACTGAATACTTCACAAACAAAAAGCCCACGGTAACAAAAATACCGCGGGCTTTTCTATATCAACACATACGCTTATCGACGATCGTCTTTCAGTGCGCCCCACGTTGTCGTGAGTTTCTGTTTCGGATCCACATCAGTGCTTACAGCGGGTACAACCTCCAAGGCACTGAACATCGCGTTCAGATCGCCTGCACCGGTCTCTCCGTTTCCAGCTAAGTTGAGATCAAGCGTCCCATCGGAGACCTCAATCCCTGGATAGGTCTTGATGTCAATTTCATCTTTGCCCGGTGTTACATAGAGCGGTTCGACGTTCTCCTCTTCAATGAAAATATCAAAGCCGCGGTTGTTCGGGGACCAGTGTTCACCGACGAGATAGGTAACGTCAAAAGTGCCGTTACCTGTCTTGAACTGATACTTAACAGTGTCAGGGAATTGTGCCCAACTCACCGCATAAAAAAGATCCACATCGTAGCCAGCATCTGCCGCTTGTGCTTGTGCATCTGCTGTCAACGTTTTGACTTCAGCAACCCGTGGTTCTTTTTCAATCCAACCGCCCCATGACTGGTCCGCTTGTTGCGCGCCACGCCAGACACGCCCCTGCGAATCCGTGAAGTCATCTGTCTTGCCGCCCCACACTCGGAATTCCTCTGCTGGTAGCAGCGTCGGTAGTGCGAGCATAGCCAAGAAAGCCACCATTGTTAAAACACTAAATAATCTCATCAAAGTTGCCTCCATTTATTATTAGTTTCGTCGTTCCGATTTCAGCATACCCCATGTCGTTGTGACTTTCTGCTTCGGATCAACGGCTAATGCGGGAACTACTTCTATCCCACTAAACATCGCATTGAGATCGCCTTTACCGGTATCTGGATTGCCAGCGAATTCAAGACTCATCACTTTGTCTTTAACCTCAATGCCTTCATATCGTTTGATATCTATCTCATCTTTTCCCGGTGTCACATATTCCTCTTCAACAATCTCGTCTTCAATGATAATATCGAAACCGCGATTGTTCGGGGACCAATGTTCACCCACGAGATAGGTAACGTTGAACAGACCTTTGCCGGTATTTAAGTCCATCTTAACAACATCAGGGAACTGCGCCCAACTCACAGCATAGAAGAGTTCAGTGTCGTAGCCTTCTTTTTTTGCCAACTTCTCAGCATCTTTCGTGAGATTTCGGACTTCTGCGACGCGGGGCAATTTTTCGATCCAACCGCCCCAGTCTTTTTTCTCATTCTGTCCGCCGTGCCAGACCCGTCCGTCGGAATCTTTGAAATCTGCCGCTTTACCGCCCCATACCCGAATTTCTTTAGCAGGTTGGGCATCGTAAACGAGCATTACCGCAACAAATACGGTAAGTATAGCAGTTAATAGTAAGTTTCGTTGCATATTTTCCTCCTTTAAATCGCGCATAAAAAATGCGTCTATCTTAAGAGTAACAGATTCGCGTTGTTACAATGTCAAATCTTTTTGTATTATTTCTTTTGTAGGACGGATCTCCAAATACGTGTCATCCCCGATTCAAATTAACTGAAAACCGATTGCTGACTGCCGACGGCTGACGGCTATTCCTCAACCACAACAAGTCGTTGATTCGCTTGCACATCCGTCAACGTCTGCACAGTTCCACTCGGCCACTGGATAACAATCCGATCCACTTTCGCGTGATGCGCCAATCCAAATTCGACATCAGGGCTGCTCTGTGAAAGGTAGCTGTCCCCTGCTGTTACCTGCTGGATCTGATGAAGTTCACCCGCACTCACTTTAACAACGGCACCGACACCGTCCCGATTGCTCACCGTGCCAACCGTGCGAATTTGGAGCCAGTGCTGCCGATTCCCACCGTCATTTCGGAGCAACGTCGGCTTCGCACCGCTATTGACGATAAACAGATCCAAATCGCCATCGGCATCGTAATCCCCGGTTACGACCCCTCTGCCAACACCATACGCCTCAGATTCCCGGAGACCGACAGCCTCAGAAATATCCGTGAATGTGCCGTCGCCGTTATTTTGGAGGAAGACATCCGCTTGTCCGTGTGCTTCCCATGAAGCCGGGTCGATATGCCCCGCCGCGAAAAATATATCCAGATCACCGTCGTTGTCCGCATCAAAAAACGCAGTGCCCCAGCATGTTTTTCCTAACCCAGACTCAAAAATACCGCTCCGCGCGGAGACATCGCTAAATGTGCCATCACCATTGTTTCTATAGAGGACATTGTTCTCATCAAGCCAGTTTGTAACAAAGAGATCCAGATCACCGTCGTTGTCATAATCACCCCAAGTGACTCCCATCCCACTTCGGATGTCGCCGGTTCCACTCCTGGCATCGGGTTGATTCGTATTCATAAAGGTTAATTCACCATCGTTGCGGTAGAGGATATTCTGGTCAGTATCATTCGCGAGATAGAGATCCAGATCGCCATCGGCATCATAATCCGCCGCGGCGACACCGAGGGTCAGGTGAAACCCGCCGTTCACCTTCGCAGCGTCCGTGATATTGATGAACCCGCCGTCCCCTTTGTTCAGATAGAGAATATTTGTTTGTCCGAAGAAATCGTAAGGAAAGAATACCTCATCGCCTTGTGGAACTTTGCTATATTCAATATAGTTACCCACGTAGAGATCGAGATAACCGTCAACATCATAATCACCCCATGCGATACCAGCACCAAAGCCGTTATGCCCGATCCCGCCCGCGCCAGAGGAGAAGCGTTTGAAGGTGCCATCCCCATTGTTCCGATAAAATTGATTCGCCTTATAGTTCGTGACATAGAGGTCGGCATCACCGTCGTTATCGTAGTCTGAAAAGGCACACCCCATACCCCACTCAGTATCACCAACCCCAGCCGCATCGGTGACATCGGTGAAAGTACCATCCCCGTTGTTTCGATACAGCGTGTTCTTCGGCAGCACCGCATCCGGTGCGGGGCGTACCAATGCACTGTTGACGATATAGAGATCAAGTCTACCGTCATTGTCATAGTCCCGCCACGCCGCACCCGAACCGACAAGTGCCGGCACTACACGGTGATCAATGCCACCAGCATGTTCAAAATGGATGCCCGCCTGTTCAGTGACATCCACAAATCGGATGTCGGATGCATAACTGTTGAATATAAATGCCCAACTCAAAATTACGATAACATTTTGGAGCGTCTGCTGCATTCAGAACCTTCTCTGCGTGTTGGAGTGCGTTTGTAATTACATATTATACACAAAACCGCAAGTCCGTTGTATCTTAATTTCGCGCTTGCATCCCCAACCTCGTTATGCTATAAACATATCGCCATTACAAGGCTAACAATTGAAAACCATACCTCTGACAGCCGATGGCTAATTGCCGATTTCTGACAACCGACGGTTGATGGCTAACGGCTAACACACTGATAATTTAGTTGCAATTGTCGTAAAAATGTGTTAAAATACATAGGAGATAACGTAGTAGAGCCAATCGTTCAAGTGAGAGGGCCTGCAAGTGGAAATGTCTGTCTTAGTACTCAACGCAAGTTACGAAGCGATCAACGTTTGCAACCTCCGGCGTGCTATGAAAATGGTTTTCAAAGGCACCGCACAGACGGAAGAAGTCTCAGATGTCGAAATTAATTCACCAAGTGCTGCGATAAAAGTACCGCATGTCATCCGTTTGGTGAGATATGTTCACGTCCCGCGGAGTGTCGTCAAATTTTCACGAAGGAACGTCCTTGTCCGTGATCAGTACACATGCCAATACTGTCGAGAGGAGTTTCCAACCGTGCATCTCACATTAGACCATGTGGTCCCGATCTCTCGCGGCGGTGAAACGACATGGGAAAACGTCGTGACAGCCTGCAAAAAATGTAATAACAAAAAGGGCAATAGTATGCTCTACGAGACGCGCCTGAAACTTGCGCGTCAACCCAAAACACCATCAATTTTAACGTATTTGCAACTCAATCGCCATTTTCGCGGGTGCCACCCGTCATGGAGAAAGTATCTGTATATCAACTAAATCATGCAAGATCCCGAAAAACTGAAAAAGCGTTGGGAATTCCAGCGTGCTTATCAGAAGGGCAGTAAGTACTGGAATCGCTATTTCGTGATATACGTGCTCCACACCCGTTTCAATTACCTCCGGTTAGGGATAACCGCCAGTAAAAAAGTCGGAAAGAGCGTCCAGAGGAATCGCGTCAAAAGGTTAATTCGTGAATCGTTTCGGCAATTACGCCCTCGGATAAAAACAGGATATGATATTGTAGTCGTCGGCAGGACACCCGCCTGTCAACTTACATGTCAGGAAGCGCAAGATAAATTAGCTGCCCTATTTCGGAAAGCGTCAATTTTAAATGATTCGCCCAGTACGACAAAAGAGGAACAGCGGCGTGCCACATTGCAAACATCAGCAAACACACATGAAGCAGCATAAAACGCAGCAGTTAGAAGTCGCACCCGGTAGAACGACGATACTCACATACCCGATCCGATTTTATAGACGCTTTATCTCACCGTTACTCCCACCTTCGTGCCGTTTCTACCCTACATGTTCGCAATACGCACTTGAGGCTTTAAAGCGGTACGGAACGCTCAAAGGGTGTTGGCTAACACTTAAACGACTTTCAAAATGCCATCCTTATCATCCGGGTGGCTTTGATCCGCTAAAATAATAGATGCGGACTTTATAAAAAACATTTAAAATGAGGAGCACCTAATCTCAATGGGCAGAAATTACATTCTGGCACTGGTCCTAATGGTTATCGTAATCATTGTATGGCAAGTCGCCAGTCATTATATGCTCAAAAATCGCACTGTCCCTGAACTCGAAGAAACGCCAACGACCCAAGAGGCACCCACAGCACCAGGAGCAGGCGAAATACCAATTGATCCCACGACGCAGGCAACACCTGAAGGTATCGATACACCCCTCAGCCCGGACCTCTGGACAGCGGTTGAGGAGAGTCCAGATGACACAAAAGTCAACGTCCAAACTGATAACTATAGTATTGTCTTTAACGAAAAACTCGCAATCGCCAAGCGGTGGCAACTCAACCATTTTCCAGACCGTACAGATATCGCGAATACTCCCTTGAACCTGATTCCAGAGAACGCCCTGAGCTGCCTCAAACTGCAATTCGCGAATTCGCAGATACAACTTGATGCCCTTCGAGCCACGTGGACAGCAGATAAATCCGAAATCGACATTACAAACGGACAGGATACCGCAACACTTATATTTACAACAACAATCGGCGACAAACTTCAGGTAGCAAAGCAGTTCACCTTCAAACCAGATACCTACTTCGTTGATATGGCGATAGCCTTCCAAAACGTTTCCGATCAACCGCTGCTCATGGGCGGTGCCGAACTCGCAAATGGATATGAACTTCAGTGGGGACGTGGTATCAATGCGGATCTGTTACCGCACGAAAAAAGGAGCGGTAAACGCGGGCGACGCGGCAAGGAGGGCGCGAAGGCTTATATCGGAGAGGGTAAACCGGAACGCAAATTGAAGGCTGAGCAAGCCATGGCAACCGTGCTCTGGGCGGGAATGGACAGCCAGTATTTCAGCGCACTGATGATCCCAGACCCCGAACTCGCAGCAACATATAAACTCACAGAGACACCGCAAGCAAACACCGCAACAGATATTTCTGTCACCGCACCAACGGACACAGCCTCACTCGTGTTGCGAAGTTTTTACCTCGAACCTCAGCAGACGGAGATGCATACCTTCCGGCTATACGTCGGACCGAAGGACGATACGATTCTAAAGAGTATTGAAACGCCAAACGCGCCAGATAACCCACTTCGCCTGTCGAAAATTATTGACTTCGGATTCTTCTGGTTCATCGCTTGGGGAATGCTCTGGATATTCAAAGGGTTGCACGCCGTCCTCGGGAACTACGGCCTCGCGATTATTCTGCTGACAGCCTTAGTGAAGTTAATCTCTTATCCCTTCACGCGTAAAGCACACAATTCCATGAAGAAGATGCAGCAACTTCAACCGCAGCTGCTGGAGTTGAAGGAGAAATATAGGGACGATCCACAGAAACTCAATCGCGCGACAATGCGGCTCTATAAGGAAAACGGGGTCAACCCGTTAGGTGGCTGTATCCCATGGCTCCCACAAATTCCGATTTTTTGGGCACTCTTCGCACTTCTCGGAAGCGCAGTAGAGTTACGCGGGGCACCTTTCTTACTTTGGATTGACGATCTCTCTGCACCAGATACTTTAATCGAGCTGCCTTTCACGATACCGTTGCTTGTCACAGAGATAGATGCTATCCGCTTATTACCGATAATAAATGGTCTCACAACGTGGCTCCAACAGAAATTTGTCGGCAATATGACACCCACGACAGACAACATGCAAGCGAAATTAATGCAATTTATGCCACTCATCTTTATCTTTATTTTTTACAACTGGGCATCGGGATTCGTGTTGTATTGGTTATGCAACAATGTATTTACGATAGCACAGCAATACTTACAAAATCGAAACGCGACTGATGAGGAACCTATCGCAACAGTAGATACGAAAAAACGGAACAACGCCAGACAGAAGTAGAACTCATAAACCAACTTTATAGGGCAAAGTTTCCAGACCGCAGCCTTGCACCGCATCAACAACTTCACTGCTGGAAACGTTATTCGAGGAGGACATAACCTGTGCAACACTATATTGAAACCGAAGGCGACACAGTGGAGGAAGCAATTGAACACGCACTCAACGAACTCGAAGCAACCCGGGAGCAGGTTACAATCGACATCGTCAATGAACCGACGAAAGGGATTCTGAATTTCGGCGCAAAACCGGCGAAAATCCGAGCTACGCTCAAGCAAGATGTCTCTTCTGCACCAGAGACAATCCTGAAAGAAATTCTTAACAGGATGCAAATTGATGCCGAAATTGAGAGCAGTTTCATTGACGGAAGCACGCATCTCAATATCCTCACGGACATGCCTGCCTTGCTTATCGGAAAACACGGACAGACCCTTGATGCTATTGAACGGCTTCTTAATTGTATCATCAATAAAGCCTCACTTGTAAAAAGAAGGGTGTTTGTCGATACCCAAGGCTACCGAGAACGTCGAGAAGAACGGCTCATTGAAATGGCACACCAAGTAGCAGAAAAAGTCAAATATACTGACCGAGAGGTTGTCCTCGCACCAATGTCCGCACGCGACCGGCGCATCATTCATGTCGCTTTAAAAGAAGACGATGTCGTGTCTACCTATAGTCAAGGTGAAGGTGAAATGCGGCGTGTCGTCGTTACAACGCAACAGCCTTAATCAAACGATGCTATTTAATTGCTCTGTCCTTTTGTGGATCTCCCAGAGCCGTATCTATGCGTCAGGTCCAATGAAATGAAATTCCACGATACAATTGCAGCCATCGCAACAGCACGCGGTGAAGCCGGTATCGGTATCGTCCGAGTGAGCGGTTCGCTTGCACTACCGATCGCCGCTGAAGTCTTCCGATCACCGCGCGTAATATCCCCGACCGAACTGCCGACGCATACGCTTACTTATGGGCATGTCATAGATGCAACGGCATCCGATGAAGTTATTGATGAAGTTCTACTCGGTGTCATGCACGCACCGAGAACGTATACTGGGGAAGACATCGTCGAATTTAATTGCCACGGCGGAATAGTCCCGCTCACAGCGGTGTTAGACTTAGTGGTGAAAAACGGCGCACGGATAGCAGAGCCGGGCGAATTTACAAAACGTGCTTTTCTTAACGGCAGACTCGACCTCGCACAAGCCGAAGCCGTCGCAGAACTCATCGCCTCAAAGACAGACCTGAGCCGGAAAATCGCTGTAGAGGCACTCGCTGGTAAACTCTCCGATACTGTTAATCGTTTGAGTGATCGGCTCGCAAGTTTACTCGCAGAAATTGAGGCTTCTATTGATTTTCCTGAGGAAGACCTGGATTTCATGAAAGTGGAGGCGCAACTCGAAACCGCACGTGCAATTCAGACCGACTTAACTACACTCCTCGAAACCGCCGCCGAAGGTAGGCTTATCACGGAGGGTGTTAATGTCGCGATACTTGGTAAGCCGAACGTCGGAAAATCAAGTCTACTCAACGCACTTGTTGGAATGACACGCGCAATCGTAACAGACATCCCCGGCACAACGCGCGATACAATTGAGGAGACAGTTAATATAAGCGGTATTCCCTTGAAACTCATTGACACTGCTGGAATTCGACAAACAGATGACATTGTAGAGCAACACGGTGTTGAACGAAGCAAAGCGGTGCTTGATAGAGCAGAATTGCTACTCCTGATGTTCGATGCATCGCAACCACTGAACGATGCCGATCTCGAACTCTTACAGATAGCAGCATCACCAAGGGCAATTCTTATTCTTAACAAGATTGACCTTCCGGTTGTGACAGCACCGACAGCACTGCTCGCACACTGCTCGAAGAAACAGGTTGTGGAGACAGCGATTCCTGAACGGAAAGGACTTGAAAAACTAAAAGCCGCTGTCTCTGAGGAACTACTTGGCGGTGAATTGAACATCGGGGAATCACCAATCGTGACAAACGCGCGCCATCAGGAAGCACTCCGACGCGCTGATGAAGGGCTTGGTTATGCAATAGAGAGTCTCGAAAACGGTATGCCGCCTGAGCTGGTTGCAGTAGATTTGCGAATCAGTCTTGATGGTCTCGGGGACATCGTCGGTAAAACAACAACTGAGGATATTCTCGATAGAATTTTCTCACAATTCTGTGTCGGGAAGTAACGTTTGTCGAATCAGGATCGTATAGAAGATGAACGCGGTGTTTTTGGTCCCGTCTGGTTTATCTATTTGGATATTTTTTTAATATGTTTAGGACTTACGCATTTTTCCATAGATAACGACGTATGGCGCACTGCAGGCGGGGTTTGAAACCCCGCCTGCAAAGGGGTCTGCGTAAGTCCTAATGTTTATAGCACGTTATAGAACACCGTGAAAAAATCACTAACTCGACTATTGAAACTTTATCGTGATGAGGTGTGTCTACTTCTGTTGGTAAGCGGAAGACGCAGCCTCACAAAGGAGTCATTCGTTATGTTAGCCGCAAAACAACAGTGGTGCCCGCGCTGCAAAAGGCACGTCCAAACAGAACAGAAGCAGTCCACTGTTGGTAAACAGAAAAAACTCGTCAGAGTTACCATTACCTGCTTCAAGTGTCGTACAACACTATCGAGCAAAACAACCAGCGCAGCTGCACTTGAACAAAGCGAATCCGTTTCAAACGAACAGTAACACGCAGACTGCTGATAACTGACAACTATTAAAGGAGAAAACTGATGTTTAATTTTGTTTTTCGCCGTATTTCACTCGGAATCCTATTGCTGATGATAGGCTTGATACCCGCGCACATTGCGACTGCGGGGGTTGAATGGGGCAAATCGCTTGAGGATGGCATGAAGGAAGCCGAGAAAACCGGCAAACCCATTATGCTCGATTTCTATACGGATACATGAGGGTTCTGTGATCGGCTGGACGCCGAAACATTTACGGATGATCGCATCATTGAGTTGTCCAAAAAGTTCATCCCGATTAAGGTAAACCCTGAAGATCAAGAACGCCCTGAGAATGTAGAAGCCGTTAGGCGGTATCAAGTTAGCGGATTCCCGACAATCGTCTTCGCAAGTTCAGATGGCGGTATGATTGCCAAACAGGTAGGATTCATCTACCCGAACGACTTCGCACCGGTGATAGAAGCTGCATTGGAAAAAGAGCAAACCTTCGTCGAACAACTTGCCAAGCTTGAACAGACACCGGACGATGCCAAACTTAATGCCCAAGTCGCACTCACCTATCTCGAACGGACGCAGCTCGAAAAGGCACTCCCGTTCAGTGAGAAGGCGTTTAAACACGATCCCAAAAATAGTACAGGGCTACTCCCCGAATTGCACAACCAACTCGGACTCGCTTACGGGACTAAGGTTGAGAGTGCTATGGTTAAAAACGCTGAGAAAGCCGCAATGTACTATGAAAAAGCGGTTGCTCACTTCACAACCGTGATAGACAAGTACCCGAAAAGCGAGGTCAATGAACACGCCCAATACTATCTCGGCGTGATACACGCCATCAAAGGGAATTTTGATGATGCAATCTCGGTGCTTGAGAAGTTAATTCATCATACCAGCGATGCAAATATCAAACAGAACACTGAAGCAATGCTGGAACGCGTGAAAGATTTGGCGAGTTCCAACTAACAACCTCCGATAGGTCGGTTTTCAACCGCGCCTACAATTCCATTAACGTCGTAACCTCCCGCAGGGTCAGCAGTCGATACTGCCCCTGTGGGAGATTGCCTAACCGCAAATTACCAATCCCGACCCGCTTCAAACGAACCACCGAATGACCTACCGCTTTAAACATGAGACGCACCTGCCGTTTTTTCCCTTCGTGGATTACCACCTCAAACTGCGTTGACGCATCATCTCTGTTGACCTTTAACTGTTTGACTTTCGCGGGTGCCGTTTTCCCACTCGGAATCGTGATGCCTTGACGCAACCGTTGAACTGCGCCATCATCCGGTACACCCTTCACCCATGCGAGATATGTTTTCTCTATCTCATAACTCGGATGTAGCAACCGATAGGCAAAATCTCCATCGTTTGTGAAAAGGAGAAGTCCTTCGGTCTCTAAATCCAAGCGTCCAATCGGATAGATGCTCTCAGGTAGATCTGCAACGAGGTTCATAACAGTCGGACGCCCGCGTTCATCGCTGCGCGTCGTCAGGTAGCCAGCGGGTTTGTTCAGCATCAGATAGATGCGTTCCGTCAGCGGTTCAACCCGTTCCCCTTCAAATTCAATCGTATCGGTCTCTACGTTAATCGGGTGTCCGGGAACGAAAATAGGTTCGCCGTTAACAGTGACCAATCCAGCGAGGATACTCTTTTTTACTGCCCGCCGAGAAGCAATACCTGAGGTAGCAATATACTTTTCAAGTCTCATCGTTCTACCTGCCAACCTTTTTCCTCCGCGATTTTCCGCAACTTTCGGTCCGGGTTAACGGCAACTGGGTATCCGAACAGTGCCAACTTGTGTGCATCTGTGTGGTGATTTCCATACGCGTAAGAGTTAGTGAGGTCGAATCCGCGTTCAGTCGCGAGTTGCTGAGCGAGTTTTGCTTTGTTTTCCGCAAAAGGATGCAATCCAACACGTTGTCCTGTGAACTTTCCGCCAACGAGCTCCAGTTCATGCGCAACCATTAGGTCGGTTCGGAAATGCTCATGGAACGGTTGAACGAGGAACGACAACGAGCCTGACATTAAAATAACCGTTCGTCCTTCAGCGCGATGCCCCTGTATCAATTCAGCAATATGAGGCGCGATACTCGGACGGAGTGTATCAATGAAGCAGCGTCGTGCAATCTCATGGATGCGTTGCTGCGTCAAACCGCGAAGATAGACTTTGTTAGACTTCGCCACCGGAAGCGACTTAACCCGCAGGAAATTGGCTGTCCATGCGAGTAGATTTGGTATCGGAATCTCACCGTGGCTCAGTAGATATGACAGAAAGACCTGTTCTGAAGAGGTGCGAATAATCGTACCATCTAAATCGAAGACAGCGCATGTTTTGGATGTTGTCATGTTATCTGCTGTCCCAGTGCGCGTCGATACGCTTTGACGGCAGCTTCCATCCCAATATAAAGCGCGTCTGCCATGAGGTAGTGCCCGATAGAGACTTCAAGGAGGCCCGGTACCTTCTGCAGCAAAGGTAGATTGTCAAGATTTAGATCGTGTCCAGCATTGACACCAAGCCCCAAATCCATTGCCTTCACTGCTGCGGTTTCTAACAACGCGAATTCGCGCGCAATCTCTGCCGCCGTCTCTGCCATCGCGTACGGAGCGGTGTACAGTTCAATCCTATCCGCGCCGATGTCACGCGTCCTCGCTATCTGTTCAACATCCGTCCCGCTAAACAGACTCACACGGATACCCGTATCCTTCAAAGCTGCAATGATCGGTTTCAACGTCGCACCATCTTTACGAATATCCCAAACAGTATGGCTTGTTACTTCACCTACTACAACGGGAACAAGAGTGCATTGGGTCGGTTTCGTGCGGAGTACCATATCAATGAGGTCAGGTCTCGGATCGCCTTCAATGTTATATTCAATGGTGGGTGCTTTTTGCGTATTGATTTCTATTAATCGTTCGGCGATGTCCTTCACGTCTGTGGGTCTGATATGACGTTCATCCTCACGCGGATGCACAGTGATACCTTGCGCCCCCGCAGCGACACAGGTATCGACAGCAGTGATCATATCCGGAATATCACCCCCCCGTGAGTTTCGCAACGTTGCGACTTTGTTGACATTGACACTTAAAGCGATCATGTTTCTCCTTCCTCAGTTTTCAGTTGTCAGTTAAATGAGGGCGATTCATAAATAAAGTTGTGAGTTGCCAAGATAATGGGTATCCTTTAATGAAAACCAAACCATTGAAGGAGTTTCCCACGTATTATCCTGACATGAAAGATTATATCACATCTATAAACGAAAACCAAAGTCAAAACCGAAAACTGAATGCCTCTGAAACAGTCACATTTTTCTATTTACACAATTTCTGCATTAATGCTATAATAGAAGGCAAAGTGTATTTTGTCTGAACTGTTGATTTTATTCTAAAATCCATTATAAAATATATTTTTTTTGAACGGTTTTTGAAAAAGTGTTGTCTAACCCATTAATCAGTCAGAAATATCAAGGAGAGAAGTTCGGTGGATAGAACGGAAGCCTTGCTCATAGCCGATCTTTGTGAAGGCGACGAAACAGCATTAGCACCATTGGTGGAAAGATATAAACGGATGATTTACCGTCTCGCGGTGCAGATTACGAAGAATCACGCTGATGCTGACGACGTGATGCAGGAGACTTTTATCAAAGTTTACCGATCAATTCACACATTCCGGAAGGATGCCGCTTTCGAGACATGGCTCTACCGGATAGCCGTGAACGAGGCACTCAACTTTGTCAAGCGTAGAGAACGCCGGCGAGAATGCACATTTGAAACAGCTACAGAAGCAGAATACGAAGCAACCGCACGCTACCGTGCGCAGCTTGCAAACGATCCGCAAGCACAAGCAGAGAAAGCAGAACTCCGGCAATACGTCACCGAGGCAGTCAATAGCTTACCTTTGAAGCATCGGACAGTGGTCATCCTTCACGAATTTGAGGGACTAACACACGCTGAGATCGCCTCAATCCTTAACTGTTCCGAAGGGACAGTCCGTTCGCGACTGCACTACGCACGTAAGAAACTCCGAACTTTACTCAAACCGTATGTGGATGCTGGAGCAATTTAACGCCGGACATGGATTCATTTACTGCTCCCTCCCCAACCTTCTGACTAAAATGGATGGCTAAAAGACCAAAAACTGGATACCGCTGACAGTGTTTCAAACGCCAACAGTTATTAATTGGAAACACACAATGTCGTGGAGAATATCAATGAGATCAAAGTGCTACAAAATAGAACGTCTTGCATCTGACTATATAGACGGAACGCTTTCCGAACAGCAGACAGCCGATGTCGCATCGCATATCCGCTCCTGTCGGTCATGTAAACGAGAGGTTGCTGACCTGAAAAAGACGCAGCATCTGCTGAAAAACTTTTATGTTGAACCCGAAGCGTCCGAGGCCTATTATGCACAGTTTACAACGCACCTTCAGAAACGTATTGAACAGAGTGCACCGACTGCACTCCATCAACGCTTTGCTGCGGCCACGACGCGTCTCAGTTGGCAACTGCTGACACAGGTCTATCGATACGCGGATCGTTTCCGTCCCAGCAGATTTATCTCCATAAGACAACACACGCTCCCTTATTACGTTCTTGCATTAGCGATGATAGTGTTGATCGCAACACCATTCTTGCTAACACAAATTTCGATGCACAATCATGGCGAACACACACGCTTGTCATCGGCCGGTGTACAGCCTGCGGTAACGCTTGCAATTCAACAGGATAAAACGACAACCGAGTCCGTCGGCATCCGTCGAAACGTGAGTAGTGAACGGACGACCGAGACACCTGCTGTAGATTCAGGGTCCGATGTCTGGAAATTCACTGACGAACCGGTGGTAGATGGGTATATCCTCACAACACTCCATAAAGATAGTTCCGATACAATGCCGAGCGTTGCATTGGACATCGATTCGGAATTGCTCGCTTACGCCGAATTTCCTTCACAAAGCGCGATCTGGGCGCGGCGCACGAGCCGAGATGTACTCACCAAAGGTAGGTATGCACTCCTGCTGTTGCGAGGTATCAATACAGGACAGCAGGCACTCCAACAGTATAAGCGGAAACGGAGTGAA
Source organism: Candidatus Poribacteria bacterium (assembly GCA_003635255.1). GTDB lineage: Bacteria > Poribacteria > WGA-4E > WGA-4E > WGA-3G > WGA-3G. Next base: position 42,839 of record PYJC01000163.1, read on the forward strand.
CTTAAAGGTTTTTCACAAAAATTGTTGGATGTACCGCTGGAGATGCTCTCCGTTGCAGCGGTTCACGATCCGATAGAACTCTAACTATCCCATAGATTGGGTTGAACACAATGAAACCCAACTCTGATAACTAAAGGAGAATATAATGAACCCAAGGATTTTGGGAATTATTGGTGGCCTCGCCTTAGTGGTCGCGCTACTTTCACCCTTTATGATGGGCAGCTCCAAAAAAGTGGAGCAGCTCTTCCAATCTGCTGAAGACCTCTATGGACAAGCAGATTATGAAGGCGCAATCGCTAAATATACTGAGGCACTCGAAGAATCAACGAAGCGCGGTGTGAAAACCGAAGTTATTGATAAGGATTTCGCCACGCTCGCTAACTATAAGATCGCTGTTAGTTATTCGCGTCTCGCCGAACAGTCCGGCGATGTCAATCACTATGACACCGCGATCGAATTCATTGAAAAGGTCGCACCAACAGCTACCATCCCGAAACACCAAGAGGGGTTAACCTATCTCTGGGGACACATCCTCTACCGGACAGAGCAGTTTGAATTGGCTGAACCGAAGTTCACGCAGCTCATTGAGAACTTCCCAAACAGTCTCTTCGTTGAAAACGCTTGGTATGCGATCGGGCAGCTCAACTATAAACTGCAAAACTACGAAGACTCACGGCAGGCATTCAAAGCCGTGCTTGACGGTTTCCCGAATTCCGATTTCAAAGACGACGCTCAACACCTCATCGCACAGTCGTTCCTCAATGAGTCTAACTACGAGCAAGCCTATCAGGAATTCGATAAAATCGCGACAGAGGAATTCAAGAACTACGCTGACCTGCAAGCCGAAGCGATGTATAAAGCCGCTTATAGCTTGAACCAACTCGGTCGGGACGATGAAGCAATTGGCCGGTATACCAACTTCATCACGCAGTTCCCTGAAAGCCAATACGTCACGGCGGCGTACTTTGATCAAGGCGCGATTTATGCCCGTCAAAAAGACTATGATAACGCACGCGTCAACTATGAACTCGCACTTCAGAACACTGCAGACCGCGGACTCCAATCGGAAATCCAATCCGCTATCGGAAGTACTTACTTCGATCAGGGTGACTATGAAAACGCGATTGTTTCATACAACACACTCCTCGAACAATACCCTGAGAGCGACTTCATCGCTGAAGCGAAAGTCGGTATCTCTGATAGCCATTTCAAGTTAGGGAATTGGAGTGAAGCAGCCGCTGCTTACGAGCGCGTTATTAACGAACACCAAGAAGAGACCGATTACATTCCATACTGCTCCTACCAGATCGGGGAAGCGTATTACAAACTCGGCAGCGACCAACGGAAAGCCGGTGATATGGAAGACGGCACAGCGACGTTGGAACGCGCCTTAGAGTGGTATCAAAAAACGATCGACAACTACCCGCAAGATCCGGTCGCACCGCACGCGCTCTATGGTGCAATTTGGGCACTCAACGACTTGGGACGCAAGGAAGAACTCGAAACCGTCGCACGCGAGTTTATTGAAAAGAACAAAAACGATAACGAGTTCGACATCCTCGCAGCAGAGGTACAACTCCGCTTCGCAGACATCAAACGGACGGAATTCCAACAGTACGTTGAAGCCGCTGAAGAATATGCAAAGTTGTGGGAATACCGCGATCTACCGAAGTTCCACCTCGTCAAGCTGATGGGTAAATTCTTTGAAGGACGCTCCTATTACGAAGCCGCTAAACCCGAAGGCTTTCAAGAAGGAGATGCAGGTACAGGTTTCAATCAAGAGCACCTCCAGAAATCTGTCGCAGCATATCAACAAGCAGTCGCTAAGTTTAACGATGATGCTTTCCTCCCAGGGGTCGCTGAGGAACGTTATGATGACTTCAGCGAACGTGGCGCGCAAGTTGAAGCGTGTCTCATGAACGAAGCACTCTCCCACGAGATGCTCGGCGATTGGTTGCAAGCTCGCGATAGGTACGCATCCATTCCTGAAACGAGTGAATACTACGAACGCGCACTGCTCCTTATTGCTAATAGTCATGTCAAAGAAGGCGATAAAGAGGGCGCGATTAACTACTACAACACCATTTTAGACAAACTTGCTGATGCCGACAACCGCTCCTTAGCAGAAATTAAGCTCGCAGACCTGCTCCGCGCTGAGGAACGATTTGAAGAAGCAGCCGTCCAATATCAAGCTGTTGTTGATGGCAATCCGACAGGTGAATACGCCGATGACGCACTCTATCTTGTCGGGTTGTGCTATTATCAAGCGGCTTCTGAAAACCCGGAACTCTTGGCATCCTCTGAAACCGCTTTCCAACGCGTGATTGCGGACTATCCGAATAGCCCGAACGCCGTTGAAGCCTATTACGGTTTGGCACTCGCCTATCGGGACGCTGCACAAAAACAGAACGCTACAGAGAAGTGGCCCCTGATCCTGACGCTTGTTGATGAAGCGAATGACAAGTTTGCGGGGAGTGACGACGAACTTGTTCTTAAGACACTCGGACATATCGAGTTGATTAAGGCAACGGCTATTGAAAACAGCAGCGAAGAGGTTGATATTGATACCCTCGTAGCTTCTCTGAAGCGGATCGTTGATAATACCGGCGCGCCAGAAGACGCTCGCAGCCGCTCACAACTAAAGATCGGGCACACTTACTACAGCGCAAAACGCTATGACGAAGCATTGGCGGAGTATCTCTTCTTCGTGCAAACTTTCCCGAATAGCGAACTCGCTCCGAACGCGCAATATCAAGCAGCCGTCTGCCATTATCAGATCGCACAAGCCGCAACTGATGCAGGTAGCAAGAAACTCAGCCTCCAAAACGCTGCTGATGCCGCAGAAAAAGTGACAACACTGACAAACGATGCAAATAACCTCATCAGTGCCAATTACACCGCAGGTCTGGCATTATTAGGGTTAGAGGATCCGAAAGGTGCAGCGAACGCCTTCCGACAGGTTACAGCACAAGAAGGCAAAACCGACGATGAAGCACGGAAGACACTCGTTTTCCAAGCACATTCACGTCTCGCTGAACTCAACGGCACTCTCGGTGACCATCAGGCAGCGGTACAAGAATATCAGTATATTATTGAAAATACTGAGGACGCTGACCTGAAGGGACGTTCCTACTTCGCCATGGCATTCGCGCAAGAGGAACAACTCCAAGCCAATCAGGACGCGTTGATGAGTTACCAGAACGCCATTGAACTCGTCAAGGATCCGCTCACCAAAGCGCAATCCTACTACCGGATGGGGCTGATTTATCAGGACAAAGTGAAACAACCTGATCAAGCCTTGGAAGTCTTCCAAACCTTAATCGGTGAATACAGCGGTTCAGACAATACAAGTGTCGCCTCAATGGTCGCTGATGCTGGCATCCGTCGCTCGACGCTTTACGTGGAATTGGGACGCTTAGACGAAGCTATCGCCGAAGCTGAGGAAGCACTGAGCCGGACAAAGGCGAATCCGAACGCGAGTGTGGCAGAAAAAGCCGCCGCGCAATATAACCTCGGTTTCCTATACTCCGACAAAGCGCGTTCGCTCTTCTCTAACGCACCCGGAACCGATCTCCAGCCCTATATCGATGCGAGTCGTATGGCTGCTGGCTCCTTCTTTGAAGTGAATACAATCGCAGCACCGGTTGAAAAAGCGGATAAGAAGACGGTCATCCCGTATGTGCAGAACTCGCTATTCCAAGCCGGTCAGATTTCCTACTCTGTCGGTATCGGCGTGAAACTACCACAAGACCTGACAAGCGCACTCGCACCCCTAACAACATTTGTCAGCTACGTTGATAAGGGATTATTCCCGAAATCGGACGATCTCCGTAAGAACACAGAGACTTCTCTGAACTATCTCGCCGCCGCGAACTTCGAGTTGGGACGGATGCAGGTAGGTATGGACGGTGAAATGTCTCAAACAGCGGTCAATTATTTCGTCGCCGCTGCAGATGTGTTCCGTGATATGGTGCGCCGCTATCCGAGTGCTAAAGATGCGGCTTACTGGCAGTATCACGTCGGTGAATCCTACTTCGCTTCGCAACAATTCGAGACAGCAATCACAGAATACGAGAAGGTCCGCCAAGTGAATAAGAATCATAAGAGCGCACCCGAATCGTTGTATGCTATTTCGACCTGCGCGCAGCTCCTGAGTGAAGCCGCGATGGAAGCAGGAGATGCTGAAGCACAGCAGGGTTGGTACGATCGGATTTTTGCCGCAAACGAAGTCCTCGCCGCAGAGTACCCGAATAGCCAGTACACTGCTGATGCCCTTATTAATATCGGCAACAAGTACTTCAACTCCGGTTCAGAGGAAGGCGTTGAGCAAGAGCAACGTATCAGTCTCTATCAACAGGCGATTGATTACTACCAGAATGCGATCAATACGCCCGGCATCAGTGCTGAGTCAAAAGGGAAAGCGCAAGAGTATCTCAATGATACGGCTAATGCCCTTGCCTTCTACGAGTATGAACAGGCGAATCAGATGCTGAACTCGGCAAAACTCGTCAGAGGTGAAGAGCAGAAAACTCAACTCAACGCCACTATTGAAGCATTCAACAAAATCATTGAAGCGTATCCGACGAGTAAGTACGCGGACCTCGGTTTCGTGCAGATCGGAGAAGCCTATATGGTATTAGCGAATGACGACGATGCGTATTTCAACGACGCACTGGAGTATTTCAACCGGTTGTGGGCAAAATATGAGACTGCTCCACCCGCTGATCCAAAAGTGAACGACGCACTCCGGTATGCCCAGATAAAGGTCCAAGAGATTCTGAATTATATGCGGGCAAATAATCTGGAAATACGCGAGGGTGTTGACCGTGCTGGTGGCGGTGGCGAGTAATCGCTACGGTTTCCGGTTTCTTGTAACCTCGCTCCTCGGAGCGTGGTTTCTCTGGAGGAGGATGCCGTTAGGCATCCTCCTCTTTTATGAACTCCCCTAACCTTGAAACCCCAATCCTGAGAATTCGATATCATGGTGAAACATAAGAAACGGAATAATGTTTGAGGAGCCTTCTAAAACAGTGTACGATGAATTAATAGTGCCACCGCGCGTGCTACTCGGCCCCGGACCGAGCGAAGCGAACGCGCGGGTTCTTAAAGCAATGACAACCCCAATGTTGGGGTATTTAGATGCCAAATTTGTTGAAGTGATGGATGACACAGTGGACCTGCTCCGCCGAGTCTTTGGAACCGAGAATAGACTGACACTGCCAGTCTCCGGTACTGGCACTGCAGGCATGGAAGCAGCACTCACCAACGTTATTGAACCCGGAGACGGTGTCGTTGTCGGTATTAACGGTTACTTTGGCGAGCGGATCGCCAACATCGCTGCACGGTGTGGTGGTGTCGTGACAACGGTAGAAGCAGAATGGGGAACACACATCTGTCCAGAAAAGATTGCCGAAGCCGTCGCGAAGACTTCCGCACTAAAATTGGTTGCACTGGTGCATGGAGAAACCTCCACCGGTATCTTGCAACCCTTGCCAGACGCGATTCGGATCGCTCACAATAGTGGCGCCCTCTTTCTCGCCGACTGTGTGACTTCGCTTGGCGGTCAACCTGTGGACTTGGATGCCCACGGAATTGATATCGCTTATAGCTGCACACAAAAATGCCTCGCCGGTCCACCCGGTCTCTCACCTATCAGTTTCAACGAACGTGCGGTTGACGTGATTCGGAACCGAAAAACACCCATCCAGAGTTTCTATCTGGATATGACGCTCCTTGAAAACTATTGGCACGGTGAGAAACGGAGTTATCATCACACCGTTTCGATGTCAATGATTTATGCATTACGAGAGGCACTGCGCGTCGTCTTAGAAGAAGGGTTGACTGCCCGATACGAACGGCATGAACGTAACGCCCGCGCACTTCTGGCAGGGGCAGCAGCAATCGGATTACAACCCGCAGCCGAGGAGGGCTACCGCGCACCCATGCTAACCACACTACGTATCCCTGAAGGTATTGATGATGCAACCATTCGGAAACGATTAATCACGGACTACGGGATAGAGATCGGTGCTGGTTTGGGTATCTTTGCTGGAAAGGCGTGGCGAATCGGGTTGATGGGTGAATCTGCCAATGAACGGAATGTTATGCTTGTCCTTAACGCATTAGAGAAACTACTAATCGAGTTCGGGCAGGATGTGGAACCGGGTACGGCTGTTCACGCCGCATCGCAGGTGTATTAGTTATCAGTTAATATCCTGTGGCAGTTGCTTTTGTTGTACTTGCCACAAGAACCTCTTAACTGATGACTCTCACTGCGAGGCAAACTGAAAAATTTTTCGTAGAAAAACCGTACTGAAAACTGATAACTACTCCCACTCTATTGTGCTTGGCGGTTTTGAGCTAATATCGTAAACGACCCGATTGATGCCTTGCACCTCGTTGATGATCCTATTGGAGATTCTCGCAAGTACATCCGTCGGTATGCGCGCCCAGTCTGCTGTCATCGCATCGCTACTGGTAACAGCACGGAGTGCAACAGCGTTTTCGTATGTGCGTGCATCCCCCATTACACCAACACTCTTGACAGGAAGCAGCACAACCAGTGCCTGCCAAATCTCATTGTACAAACCCGCCGCTTTGATTTCAGAGATAAAAATCGCATCCGCTGCGCGAAGCACTTCCAAACGTTCATAGGTCACCTCGCCCAAGATACGCACAGCGAGTCCAGGTCCCGGAAATGGGTGCCGTCCGAGCACATGGGACGGAACGTTGAGCTCCGCACCGACTGCTCGTACCTCATCCTTAAAAAGTTCCCTGAATGGTTCAAGCAGTTCAAACGGCATGTCCGGTGGAAGTCCACCGACGTTATGATGCGTCTTAATCGTAGCAGAAGGTCCCTTGACAGAGACACTCTCTATGACATCAGGATAGAGCGTCCCTTGTGCAAGAAAACGGAAGTTATGCTCCATCTCTCCTACCACACCCTTGAAAGTCTCAATGAACTGTGCGCCAATGACTTTGCGCTTCCTCTCTGGATCTGTGACACCCGCCAATCCGTCAAGAAACGGCTTTACGGCATCAACAGCAACCAGAGGAATCCCCAGCTGCTTGCAAGTCTCGATGACCTCAGCAGCTTCGTTTTTTCGGAGAAGTCCATTATCCACAAAGACAGACACCAGTGCATCGCCTATCGCCTGATGTAGGAGTGTCGCCAGTACCATCGAATCAATGCCCCCACTGACAGCACAGAGGACACGTTCATCACCCACCTGTTCCCGTATTTGTGCCGTAGCACGTGCGATAAAAGCACGCATCGTCCAGGTGTTGTGGCACCCACATATTTCTCTCGTGAAGTTTCCCAAAATTCGGTCGGCATCCTGTGTGTGCTCCACCTCAGGGTGAAATTGTAAACCGTAAAATGCTCGCTTGGTATCCACCATCGCAGCGATAGGCGCGTTCTCCGTCTGCGCGATCGTTTGAAAACCAGCAGGCGGCACCTCAATTCGATCCCCATGGCTCATCCAAGCAGAAAAACATGAGGAGAGTCCCGCAAAAAGCGGATCCGCTTCCCTGAGAACCTGAAGTGGCGCGTGTCCGTATTCACGTTCAGTAGCAGGATGCACCTTTCCGCCCGCTAACAGTGCTGCCATGAGTTGCATACCGTAGCAAATACCTAATATCGGTATTCCGAGTTTAAAGAGTTTCGCGTCAATTGTTGGGGCACCCGCATCATACACGCTCGCGGGCCCACCACTGAGAATAATCCCCTTCGGTGCAATAGCCGCTATCTGCGGTAGCGGTAGCGTATACGGGTGAATTTCGCAGTAGACATGTTGTTCACGGACGCGCCGCGCAATCAGCTGCGTGTATTGTGAACCGAAGTCCAAAATAAGGATAGTCTCTTGCTGTGGTGAGGCAGTATTATTGATAGGGTTCATCTTTCAAATAGGACAGCTCTCCGCCTACAACTACTGTCTTTTTAGTGCTGAGGCGTTATTTCGCAGCCGACAATATCACCGGTCTGCGGATCAAAAATTACACCATACGTCCCTGGCGGTGCGAAATCAACATCGCTTGACATAGCCAAACCCGTGTTCGCATCCTCCAAATAATAATATCCCCGATACTCGTGTTCCGGTGTGTTGATACGCCGCACGTAGTAGCAGTGGTTGTGAAACTGAATAGTATTCTCGTAAATGATAATATACCTGTCTCCAAACAGACTCATCGCGATCTGATGGACGACATAAGGATCTACGTGTTGCACAATGCCTTCAGTTTGTCTGGATGATAATATCAACCCTGCGGTTCTGTTCTTCTTTGTTCGCACCCTCTCTAACAATAGGTTGCGCTTCTCCAAAGCCCATCGCGGTAACTCGGCTTGCGTCTACACGTCCCTCTTCAATGAGGGACCTCTTGATTGAATCTGCGCGCACCATACTTAGAGTTTTATTGACATTGGTATCTCCCAAAGAACTTGTGTGTACCTCAATTCGGACGGGATACCCTGAGAATTCAGCCGTTCGTAGGACTTTTGCGAGCTGCGTAAACGTATCGAAAAATTCGCTCCGGATCCGTGTGCTCCCGAGCGCAAACACATTGCCATTAATACGAATAAGCACACCATCCCGCTGCTCTATGACGGTGGAAGCCTTAGGGATCTGTTTTGATGCAAGAAGCAAATTCGATTTCGCCGATGTTACCTGATTCGTGTTTGCGATAGCGCGTTGCAGGTAATTGTCTCCCTCCGATGCGGCTTTAATTGCGGCTTGATACTCCTTAGCGGTTAATGCCGTTTTCGCTTTTCCGTGAGCCGAGTTCGCTAGTTCATAGAGTTTCGCTTCTAACTGCGGCACTTCGGTCCCCGCTTGCTTGGCAATTCGCTCACCTAAACCCTCAACAGCTCGCTGAGCGCGTGCTATCAGGGTGTTTAATTCTTGCTGGGCGCGCTGCCTATATTCCGCTATTCCCGCGGTCTCGACAGCTTTGTCAGCGATTTGTTTTGCTTGTTCCGCAGTTTGGCGTGCCTGTTCATAGAGGTTGGCATCTAATTCACTTTTCGCGCGTTGTAACTGTGTAGTCGCTTCTCCAAGCTCCTTCGGCGCATGTTGAAGGGCATTGAAGTATTGTGCACGCTGGATGATAATTTCCAACCGTGCAATCGCGATTTGCGCGTTCGTTCTTGCCGCTACCTCCGCTTCCCGGTTTTGTACCGCCAACTGGTAAAGATCGTTTACAAGCGTCTGGGCTTCAGTAGTGGCGTTCTCGGCTTCAGTAAACGCCTCTTGTGCAATGAGGTTTGTTACCGAGGCAATCGCTGCTTGGGTTCGCTCATACACCGCAGTTTCCTTAATTGCGGGATAGATAGCCGCTGCAATGTTAGCAAGCGATTCAATGTTGACAATCGGGGTACGAAGTTCGGCTTGACGCAGCTTCGTCTTTAAATCAGTGATTTCGGCTGAAAGCTGCTCCATCTGTTGCTGTCCCTCATCACGTGATCTTAAAGCGCGAGCCAACTGCTCCTCAGTGATCGCTTGACGGATGCGTTCGATTTCGAGTTCATGCTCGTGTGCTTTTATAACCTGTTGATATGTCTGTTCTCGGATAGAAATGACCTTTTGTTTTCCGTGATGCTGCCGTGCCTTTGCTATAGCGATCTGTGCCACCCATTCCGCTTGATATGCGAACTCAAGACTCTGCGGAATATCCGCCTTTTCTTGCGAGTTGCGAGCGAAATTCATGAGCTTCATTGCCCGTCCATATTCCTCTGGTACCAAAGATTCGGCTTCCAACTCCGCTGCGTTATTAATCGCTTGTTGCGCGGCTTGGAACTGCGTCGCCAGCATAACTTCATCAATCTCTGGTTTGGCACATCCAAAAACGACGAGGCAGATACATAAGAGTAGCGATCCGTAGAATTTCATGAGTCGTCCTCAACGGTTAGTGTTTGACTATTTTTTAGTCGTCACGCAATGCCTCAAGTTCTGCTTTTATAACCGCAAGCCTCTGGAGCACCTCAGTGACATTCTGTTCGCTGAGCGTGAGTTGCGCTTGCGCCTCTTCAACGAGTGCTTCCTCGCGCACAGCAATAGCGATTTCAGTTGCGATGCGCGCGTGGAGGTATGCGCGCAGTGCTAACCGATACGCACGCTCTGCATCGCCATCACTCATTGCGCTTTCAGCGGTAGCAAGCATCTCTTGAGCAGTGCGCAACGGAGTTCCCGCGGTCTCCTGTGCACCCATTTGCCCCGCAGAGGTCAGTGCTATTTGCGCGTTTTGCATTGTTTCTTCAGCGAGCTGCTCCAATTGTCCGCCGCATCCGAGCATCGCTGTTAGGATCATAAGCCAGATTACCCGTTTCATTTCTGTTGTTTCCTGTCTGTTAGTAGCGTTAGACTACTTTAAGCGGGAGTTTTGGAGTAAAAAAGCCTCGCTCGGGTGGTGCGCGATGCAGCACCCTAAGGCGAGGCTTCCGGTCGGTCGTTCCTGGTATAAATGTCTCCGCTTAAAATTCAGGACGCTCTGTATAGACGCTCACCTTCCGGCGATATTTATCTTTTCGCTCAAACCATACGTACCCATCAATTTTTGAGTAAAGTGTATAGTCGTTACCAACGCCGACGTTGTTACCGGGGTGTATATGCGTTCCACGCTGTCGGGCGAGAATGCTCCCTGCGGTGACATAGTTTCCAGAAAATTTTTTGACACCAAGTCGTTTCCCGATACTATCTCGTCCGTTTCGAGTGCTTCCGCCGCCTTTCTTATGAGCCATTAGATTCTTCCTCCACTGCACCAATTGCGGTAATTTTCACGCGTGTAAATGATTGACGATGTCCCAACTTGCGTTTATACCCTTTACGCCGTTTCGACTTGAACACAATCGTCTTTTTCGTACGCGCCTGTTGAACTACTTCGCCTGTAACAGAGATGTTTTCAAGGTAGGGCGAGCCGGCTTGCAACTGACCATCATCATCAACGACAGCCAAAACAGATGGGAATGTAACGCTTTCACCAACATCTGCATCGAGTTTTTCGATGTCGATTAGGTTTCCCACTTCTACACGATGTTGTTTTCCACCGCTCGCAAAAACTGCATACATTTTTGAATATCACTCCTTTCTGCAAATTAAATTATACCCTAAAAACGCACCAATGTCAATTCAGATTCACATTTTGCCCAGAAGTGCTGGGTTATCAGGTAACTAATCGCTGATATATCAACACGTTCTTTTCACTTGGAAACTAATAATCGACTACTGACAACTAATAATCCGTTAATCCAAAAATAGTTCTTCACCCCTGCCGACAAAGATCCGATAATCCTCGAGGTGCAGATCGGCATCCGATTCCAGTGTTAAATCTAATTTCAACGACTTCTTGAGTTCCCGCAATTTATTCGCCATCTGCGACTTGATATGAGAAACGACATAATCGTTGGCGACAACGCGTAGTTCCGAGTGCCTCGTCTGGTTATGCGCCGTTTTAATCGCACGAAGTAACTGAATGACGACAGTTTCAATAGACAAAACAGTTCCATGCCCATCGCAGTAGGGGCATTCCTCCATAAGCAGCGTAGAGAGACTCGGTCGGGTGCGTTGGCGCGTCATCTCAACGAGTCCTAAGTCTGAGAAATGGAGGATGTTGGTGCGGGCGCGGTCCTTCCGAAGTGCTTCCTGTAACATCTTAAAGACGCGCTTGCGATGCGATGCCTCTTCCATATCAATGAAATCAACAACAATAATCCCCCCGAGATCTCGTAATTGAATCTGGCGGACAACCTCCTCAACAGCCTCAAGATTGGCACTGAGGATGGTGTTATCTGGATCAGATTTCCCGACAAATCGTCCAGTGTTAACATCAATTGATACCATGGCTTCGGTCTGTTGAATGATAATATGTCCACCACACTTCAGCCAAATCTTCTCACTGAGTGCTTCCTTGAGCGCGCGTTCGACACCATACGCATCAAAAAGGGGCGCACCGTTCTGATACAGTGATACTCGCGGTTTCAAGTCAGGCATTACAGAAGAAACATAATCTATTGTCTCTCGATACCCCGCTTTCGAGTCGATGAGGAGTTGCTTAACATCCTTGGTCAGCATATCTCTGACGATTCTGTTAGTGAAACTGAGATCTTTGCTGACTAAACTGGGCGCAGATTTTCGTTTGGCACGTTCACCGATCTGCTTCCACTGATTGATGAGGTATCGGATTTCGGCTGCGAATTCGGTTTCGCTTAAGCCTTCGGCGGCAGTTCGTATGATAAAACCCCCCTCAACATCCGCTTTAATTGCCTTCGCCATGTTGCGTAATCTATCCCGCTCAGTGACGGACTCAATTCGGCGTGATACACCGATATTAGAGGAATTTGGCATGTAGACAACATAGCGTCCCGGAAGTGTAATGTTACTGGTGACTCGCGCCCCTTTCGTTCCGATGGGTTCTTTTCCAACTTGTACGAGAAGTTCTTGCTTCTTTGAGATGAGATCACTGATGAGAAATGGAAACCCACGTCCACCACGGGATTGTTTAGTAGGCTTCGCCTTCAAATCCAATGTATCAACATCCTTGTCGGATTTCCGGTTTCCATCCAGTTTTTCATCCTCAGTCTCATCTTCGTTAACACTCTCGTATTTGAGGTCCGAAATATGTAGGAAGGCATGCCGATCTAACCCAATATCAACAAAGGCTACCTGCATGCCGGGTAAAACGTTCTCGACCCTTCCTTTGTAAAGATTGCCCAATGTCTGCGTCGCCGCTTTTCGTTCGATATAAATCTCATTCAGCACCCCCTCTTCAAGTACCGCACAGCGCGTTTCATACTCATCATCAGAAATAAGTATCTCCTTTTCCATTATTACCTCCTATCGTGCCTTTTTAATTTAAAAGGCACCTCGGTTAATGATCATGTCAAAAATCGGCAGCGTAGCAAAAGCAGTGAGGGCTTTAAAGAACAGCGTCCGTTACTCATTTCACAGATACGAGATGCTTACCTCTCATCACAGGACGCGTGATCGGAATCAGTGAATGTGCGGTTGCCCCCAATGGGAGTGGTACCAAATTACTGTGTAACGAGACAATATTTTCGCGTCTCAGGGCTCCGTTATCTTTCGGAGTCAATTACAACGTGAATCTGGTATAGATTATAGAGTGGTGTACTATCTATGTTAATCTGGGCTTACGAGCTGCGCCTTACTGCCTCGGTGTCAGCGTTACAACGGGTATTATCAGTTCACCCATTGAAATGCCACCGTGCTGGAATCCTCCTTGAAACTGCCGTTTATACTTATAAAAATCGTTCGGGTAGACGAAATAGTAATCGTCTTTCGCGAGAATGTAGTCCTTGCTTGGGGTTTCCGCGGGGAGCCGGTATTCTTCCGGATTATGGAGATGCACGGCTTCGTCCTTTTCACAGCCGAGATTCGTGCCAATTTTAAATCGGAGGCTAGTGGTCGTCTCGCGATTACCACGCGCTCGAGTGGCACGGTTGCAAAAGACGGACCCGTGGTCACTGGTAAGAACTACTGTTGCCTTTTGTGCTGCAATCATACGCAAAATATCAAAAAGCACGGAATGTGAAAACCATGAACGCGCGAGTGCTCGGAAAGCGGATTCATCAGGCGCAAGTTGCTGTAGAACATCCGACTGTGAACGCTGATGCGTCAGGATATCAACGAAATTGATAACCAGTGCCGAGAGGTCTACACTTTTATTCGAAGCAACCCGTTTTTTGTAAGTGTTTCCGCCCCGCGTATCAAAGATTTTGAAATACTGAGGTGCTGATTTTAGTTTGATATTTCTGCGCTTTAGATGCTCTTCGAGAAACTGCCGTTCATAGCGATTCGTGCTGGTGTCCCCATCAGATTCCTCCTGCCAGTACTGCGGATAGCGTTCTGCAATTTCTGCGGGGAACAACCCACTAAACAGCGCGTTCCGTGAATACATCGTTGCGCTCGGTAGGATTGAAAAACTATAGTGGCGTTCAATAGAAAAATAGGGGTACAGCAACGATTCCACTGCTAACCAATGGTCCAAGCGAAAGCAGTCAACTACAATAAAATAGACAGATTTTCCATCTTGGAGTTGAGGAATAACGTGCTGATCTAAGACATTAACGGATAGCGGTGGCGCATCCGGGCTGCCAGCGACCCAATCGGCGTAATTCGCTTCTACAAAATCCGAGAACTCGGTATTGCACTCCTTTTTTTGCCCGATATGCGTCTCCTCTAATCCACCTTCGGCGAGTTTCTCAGACACTAAATCCCACTGTAATAGTTTGACGTAGATATTTATCCAGTCCTGCCAGTTCGGTGCTGAATCCTTCATGGCGCGGATCGTATTGAAATCCGCGATATACCGGCTCGGGATTTGATCTACAACCATCCTCGGTTGATCCAGAACACGTTTTAGTGTTGAGACAATCTGAGCCACGCCGATCGGCTTTACCAAGAAGTCTGTTACCTGTTTACCAAGAGCGACTTCAACGAACTCTTCATCACTGGATTGAGTGACAAGAATGACAGGAATCTGCGCGTTAACAGCGCGGATCGCATCAAGCGTCGCCATCCCATCTTTACCTGGCATAACCTGGTCAAGCAAAACAGCACTGTACTGTGCTTCGCCGTTTGTTAAGAGCGCGATGCCATCCTCGCCATTTGTAACAGGCGTGACGGTGTAACCTCGCTCACGTAACACAAGAATGTGCGGTTGCAACGCCTCTATTTCATCGTCAATCCATAAAATGTGGTGTGCTTGTGACATATTAAGTTAATAAAACTGCTCAGCCGCGATTCAGAATATAGGACAGAAACCCCATCCCCATTCTCTTTACAATACCAATCAAGAGAATTTACGCAACCGGCAACTGAATTTCAAAAGTCGTACCTTCAGAACTCGTTTTAACCATACGAATGCTTCCATGATGATATTCACGAATGATACGTTGGACCACGGTCAATCCGAGTCCCCACCCGTGCGCCTTAGTAGACATCCCCGGTTCAAAAATTTTTCGTTGATCCTTGCGGTCTATGCCGCTTCCATTGTCGGCGTACCGTATGACAACATTGTTGTGTCGTTTATCGTGCGTCGGTTCAATCTGAATCCAACTATCCGCTTTATCCATTGCATCCAGTGAATTACGGATCAGGTTCTCAAACACCCATTGCAACAGTTGTGTATTTGCCAGAACAGGTGGCACCTCGTGTAGTATCAGTTGAATTTCAACGCGGCGGCTAATATGTGGTAGCCGCTTCTCAAAGTACGCTCGGACCTCCTCAAATATCTCAGCCGCATTCACTTCGGTCAACGGGGGTTGAGTGCCAATCATACCGAAGCGTGCCGTTGTTTTCTGCAAACGCTCCAAATCATTTTGCATACTTTCAGAAAGTTCGGCAAGCGTTGCATCATCTGTTTCTTTGCTCCGTTCATGCAGGAGTTCTGTCCATGCCAACAGCGATGAAATAGGTGTCCCGAGTTGATGCGCCGTTTCTTTAGCTAAGCCCCCCCAAATCGCCGAGTGTTCATAAGACTTGATCCGTTGGTAAACGAGGAAACAGACCGCCCCGAATACCAATAGGACGAAAGGGACTATGAAAGGCACCACCAACCCATAGTACGGTTTGCTTTCATAATAGAAGTAACCGTTGTGCATCTTTGGCGTTGTCACAATCATTGAGGAGGCGGGTGCGTTCTGAACGAAGATTTCTGCCCGTTCCTGTTCCTGCACAGTCGCGTTACCCGCGGTAACGACATCGTCCCATATCTGCCATTTTTGTGGTATGCCAGCAGTATCGGTTATTACAAAAGGTAGGTGTACCATCTCGCTGGGGTCAGTATCACCGTAGTAAACGTATCCCTTTAGCTGCCTATTTTCAAAGAGCATGGGTATCTTGCGTGGCGGATTTTTCTCCTGCATGCGCGCTAATGTTACCGCCAGCAAAGCCCTATCATCTTCTGTCAACGAATTTTTCTCATCTGCGTTTACTCTTGTCGTATCCAAATTGTCGATTTTTGCGTCCAATCTTGGATCAACGCCTCGCGCAACCACAACGCTACCTTCAGCATCGGTGATAATAAATGAAAATGTGCGCGCTCTATCTGTAGCAGATAATTCTTGGTTTACGATCTCATTTAGTTTCTGTTGTAAATCCCGGTCCTCAACACTCGGAAGCACTTCTGCGAGATTGGCGAAAATATCTATCTGTGCATCTATATCCGCGTTCAGCTGCGAGATCTGTTGCATGTAGTAGGCAAACCCAAATATAAGCGTCCCCAGTCCTACGATGAAATAGACGAATATTAAACGGGTGGTCGTATATCTGGGGATAATCCGACGATTCAACCGCAACTTCGTATTCCTCCCGATAGTTCAAACGCAAATCTCAACGTAATTAATAATATCACCTTTAAAAGGAAATTGCAAGCCTATTTTGATTCTGAGGCGTTTCCGTATTCGCTATCACTCTTCTATTTATACCCTTTAGTGTACCGAAAACGACATATCATTTGACTTTTTTCAATAAATTGGGTAAAATAAAATTAGGAGTTATAAGACGTGTTTTTTGTGTCTTATCATTATGTTAGAAGCACAGAGATTTACGTCATATTATTCGGTACAAATTATAATTGAAATGGAACACAATCTAAAAGCGGGAATAGTTGATGCTTAAAGCAATTACATTCGATTTCTGGCAAACCCTTTATGCAGATTCCGACAAGAACTGGCGAAAACGTCAGGCGATACGTGTTAAACGGTGTCATGCTTATTTAGAGAATCGCGGTTATACTTGCACGTTAACTGACGTAGAATTCGGGCTTGAAGAAGCATACAATTTGGTGTCATCCTTATGGTATCAACACAAAGGGATCTCAGTAAAACGATGTATGCAGCGATTCGCG
>PYJC01000164.1 GCA_003635255.1 Candidatus Poribacteria bacterium
ACCAGCACCACCGGAACCGACACCAGAACCAGAACCGACACCGGAACCGGCAGGTCCTGGTTTTGATGTGACACTTGCCCCAGGTTTGAACATGATTTCTCTCCCGTTGATGCCAGAAACACCTTACACCGCGAAATCGTTGGCAGCAATGCTCAACGCAACAGTCGTCATCCAACTGGATGCCGCAACGCAAAGTTTCGTCGGTTACACTGTCGCTGATGAAGGCGATGGGTTCGGTATTGATGGTGGTATGGGGTATATCGTTAATACGCCAGCTGGTGCCATGGTGAAGTTCACCGGTAGCGCATGGGATAACCAACCGCCTGCACCTGAGGAACCTGCAGCTGAAGAAGAGGTTGCTGAAGAACCCGCAGCTGAAGAAGAACCTGCAGCCGAAGAAGAGGTTGCTGAAGAACCTGCAGCCGAAGAAGAGGTTGCTGAAGAACCCACAGCTGAAGAAGAGGTTGCTGAAGAACCCGCAGCTGAAGAAGAACCTGCAGCCGAAGAAGAGGTTGCTGAAGAACCCGCAGCTGAAGAAGAAGTTGCCGCTGCACCGGCACTTTCTACCTTCAAGAGCGCATGGGCATTCGTCGTTACCAGCGATATCCAAGGTATGCATACGGGTACGACTTACACACTCATCGCTGAAAACCTCCGCACTGGCACTATCGCCACGGAGAATGTTACCAGTGCTACGAGACGTTCCTCCGCTGTTTGGGCAGACCTCAACCGTAAGAGCGTCGTTGAAGCCGGCGATAAACTCGAAATCGCACTTTACGACGAACGCGGGAATATCGTCTCCGGTCCCTTCCAGCGCACCGTTTCAACCGATGACATTCGTAATGCGTTCCTGAATCTGCAGCTGAATGTTGGTGATGTGCAGCCGAAAGACACGATTCTGGCACAGAACTACCCGAACCCGTTCAACCCTGAAACATGGATACCGTATCAGCTGAGCAAACCTGCTGAAGTGTCGATCCAAATTCACAATGTTGCGGGTCATCTGGTGCGTACGCTGGACTTGGGTCTAATGCCGACGGGTTCCTATATGACCCCTGCGACAGCAGCGTATTGGGATGGTAAGAACTCGGTTGGTGAGCGTGTAGCAAGTGGTATCTACTTCTACACACTCCAGACCGCAGACTTTGCTGCAACCCGACGGATGGTTATCTTGAAGTAGGAAGCGCAGCGAAAACGCTTTTTTGGCGAAGCTTGCGAGCCAAAACTTGCTATTAAAAAAATCAAACGCCCCGACCTGCCGGTTTAGCTAACCGCGAATCAACGCCGATTAGCAGTCGGTGTTGGGGCGTTTTTTGATGTATATACAATGGAGCAATTCTTTTGAGTTATCAAAAAAACATTTTATCGGTTTGCGGTGTGCTTGTGCTACTTTTCGCTGTCAGCAGCGGTAATGCATTCGCGTTCTCTTTCGATCCACCAGATGAGAAAACAGGTGCTCCGAATGAAAACACCTGTGCACAAGCAGGATGCCACGCTGGCAATGACCTCAATGTCTCGGGTGGTTCATTAATGCTAACGGTTCCGGAAACATACACACCGAATGAGGTGTATACAATTGTTGTCAATCTATCGCGTGCGGGGCAGAGTCGGTGGGGATTCGAGATGACTGCGCTGGATGCAGACGGTGCCCGCGCGGGATCCTTTGAAGCTAACGACGCAGCAAATACGCAAGTATCAGAAACAAACAATAAACAGTACATTCAGCATACAGCAGTCGGGACCGCTGCAGGTACAAATGATGCACACAGTTGGGAATTTGAATGGACAGCTCCTGATGCTGATATTGGTCCCATTACCTTCTACGCCGCCGGAAATGCTGCCAATGGAGATTCCACAAGCGGAGGCGATTATATTTATACGGCTCAAGAAGAATCAACACCGCCGATACCTGTAGTTGCGGGTGTGTCGTTGGAAGTTGTCGGAGAAGGGGCACTCTCTACAGTGGATGCGGTTGCAGGTGTGAGTTATACGCTGAAGGTCACGAATACCGGCAATATGATGGATACAATATCGCTTGAATCTTCAGCAGAGGTCGGTATTGGAGGGAGTGTGCTTGGCACGCTCAGTGAAAGTTCAATTGAACTTGAAGCCGATGCATCTGCAGAAGTGACATTGACAGTTAAAGGAGATTTATTGACAGAACCGGGCGACTATCCGATCACCGTGACTGCGACATCTGGAACGGACAGTACGATGACTGCTGAAGTCACAATAACAACCACTATAGAGATGCCACCCGTGGTTGCGGGTGTGTCGTTGGAAGTTGTCGGGGAAGGAGCACTCTCTACGGTCAATGCGGTTGCGGGTGTGAGTTATACCCTGAAGGTCACGAATACCGGCAATATGACGGATACCGTAACACTCGCCGCCTCAGCAGAGGTCGGTATTGAAGGGAGTGTACTCGGCAGTCTCAGCGACAGCGAACGTTCAATAGAGCTTAAGGCTGGGGCATCTGCAGAAGTGACATTGACAGTTAAAGGGGATCTCTTCACAGAACCCGGTGATTACCCGATCACCGTGACAGCCACTTCTGGGACAGATGATACGATGACTGCTGAAGTCGCAACGACAACCACTATAGAAGTGCCGCCGACCCCTTGGGATGTCAACGACGACGGCACGGTGAATATTCAAGATTTAGTGCTTGTGGCTAACGAATTTGGTGAGTCTGGAGAAGGTCTTAAAGGGGATCTGAACGGTGATGGCACGGTGAATATTCAGGATTTAGTCATTGTTGCTTCGCATTTCGGTGAAGATACGAGCGGCAATTAGCTAGGTGCCCACAAAACGCATTATAGGCAAAGGCTACCATGGACTAAGCATGGTAGCCTTTTATGACACTTGTCGTAGAATCCATTCGGTAGGCGCGGTTTGTAATCGCGCCTACCGGAGATGAATGATTGCGTAATTTTTGAAACGCTGACTGGACTTAGGAGTGTCTGGAAAATCTGATAAGCACGTTAATCCAGACGACAGCGAGTGCTATAAGGAAACTCATTTATACTTTCCTCATCTTTTTTGATAATTCTATAAAATTATGACAACTAATACGTAATTTCTGTGGAAAGGTAACAAAAAATTTAATTTTTTTAGAAAATAGGAAGTAGGAATATGGAAACCTCTAAATATCGCGTTGGAATTATCGGATGTGGTGGTATTGCGAATGCCCACGCCCGTGGTTATGAGGGTGTTGAACAGACAGAAATCGTCGCGCTTGCCGACCCGGTTCAAGCAGCACTTGACAGGTTCTCGGATACCTACGGTGTTCCGGCTGGAAACTGTTATTTGGATGCGCGCGAGATGTTGGATAACGAGAACCTCGATATCGTGAGTGTTGCGACTTGGCATAAACTCCATGCACCCATGACGATTGCTGCATGTGCTAGGAGTCCAAAGGCGGTGCTTTGTGAAAAACCGATGGGTGTGAGTTTGGGTGAATGCGATGAAATGTTAATTGCTGCCAGACGGACCGATGTGAAAGTCGTCATTGGGCATCAGCGCCGATTTAATTCCGCGTGGACGGATGCCCGAAACCTCATCGCTGAAGGTGCAATCGGTGAACCCAGACAGATTGTTTGCCACGGCGGACAGGGTTTGTTGAACGACTGTTCGCACCTATTTGATATGATGCGCTATGTCACCGGAGACCCGGATCCGCAATGGGTTATCGGCAATGTTGAACGCAAAACTGAACGTTACGAACGCGATATTCAGATTGAGGACCGGAGTCTCGGCGTGGTAGGTTTTTCAAACGGCTGCATCGGTATGCTCACGCAGGAGATAGGCAGACCGAACTATCAAGGGGGCATCGTCTACGGCACAGACGGTATCGCGGATGTAACAGAGGGGCGCGTCCGCCTCCTGAATAATAAAGCGACAGACTGGGAAGAACGTCCGTCTGATGGTGCGAACCAGCACATTGCGCAAGCCGCTGAACTCGTTGCGTGGATTGAAGGCGGTCCCGAACACCGCGGGGAAGCGAAACACGGACGCGCCGCTGTTGAGATTATCATGGCAATCTATGAGTCGGCGCGCATGCACGAAGTCGTTCAATTGCCTTTGCGGACGCATGCGAACCCGCTTGATTTGATGATCGAAAACGGAGATTTGCCCATCGAACGTCCCGGACGTTACGATATCCGTGCGTTTCTGTTGCACGGCGAATCCATGAAACCGGAGTAGTTTTTAGGTGTCAGTCGTCAGTGCGGTTTTTTCTACGAAAAAAACCTGTCAGTTTTCAGAAAGAAGTTTCGGGAGTATCCCACCCCTCTTGTAACTGATAACCGATAACTGAAAACCGACAACTATTAAAAAATCTATGCAAATTACACAAGGTATTAGCGTCGGTTTAGCAGCACTACGGCGTAACAAATTGCGTTCTGTGCTCACCACGCTCGGTATTATTATTGGCATTGCTGCGGTTGTAGCTGTCGTTTCAGTTGGCGGTGGTGCCGAACACCTCATGCTCGCTGAATTGGAACGGATCGGCGGTGCTGGGATGATCGTCTGCTTTCGGAAAGAGGCGATTCGGCGAGAGGACGGCTCGTATATCGAAAATAAACACCCGGAATATATTGAATACGAGGATCTCGCTTTTATCATTGACAACTGTCCGTCTCTGAAACTCGCTACGGCACAGTCAGGGACGAACCGCCGTGTGTCTCACAAACACGTTAATCAGTCGCTTCAAATCCACGGCACGACCCCCTTCTACCAAGAAGCCAATAACTGGTTCATTCAAATGGGTAGGTTCATCACGGAGAGCGACATCGAGCGAAGGGACCCTGTGTGTGTGATCGGGTCTGAAGTCCATAAAGACCTATTTCAGATGCAGAACCCGATTGGGCTTGAACTCAGAATAGGTTCAGAACGGTTTATTGTGATAGGCGTGATGGAGGAGAAAGGCAATAGTATGGCGAGTGAGGGTTGGGATAATCGGGTGATTATCCCGCTCACTACAATGGGGACTCGTTTTATCGGGGGATATAAAGGTTGGATCCATCTGTTTTGTCAAGCCGAGAGTTATGAAAAGGTCGAGCAAGCCGTTGCAGAAATCAAAGTCGCCATGCGGCAACAACACGGTGATGAAAAATACTTTGAATTTTTCACAGCGAAGCAGGTTATAAAACAGGTAGGGAATGTCAGCCGGATTGTTCAAATACTCCTTGGTGGTGTTGCGAGTGTTGCGTTGTTCGTTGGTGGTATTGGGATCATGAATATTATGTTGGTCTCTGTGACAGAACGGACTCGCGAAATCGGTTTACGTAAAGCCATCGGTGCGAGGCGCCGCGATATTCTGATTCAATTCCTGATCGAAGCCGTTGTTTTAAGTATTTGTGGCGGTCTCATCGGCATCATTATCGGCAGTAGTCTCGCTTCTGTTTCCGGTTTGATTATTTCAAAGCTTATGCAGGCGAGTTGGCCGGCTGTTGTCTCCATCCAAGCGGCGTTTATTGCGTTCAGCGTCTCTGCGTTCATCGGCGTATTTTTCGGACTCTACCCCGCCAACAAAGCCGCGGGTCTTACCCCCACAGAGGCTTTACGCCATGAATAGATTTGTACCTAATTGTAATAGATTTCACTATTAACGATGCACCGTTAATAGGCGCGTGGGCAAAGTACACCATAGGCATCAATTTAAAAAATATGGT
>PYJC01000165.1 GCA_003635255.1 Candidatus Poribacteria bacterium
GGATCCTCGGTGTAGAGGCGATACGCTCTTTGACATTTATTAGCGTCGGTTTCTCATACCTATACCCGTTCACAAACCCTAATCTTATACCTCAGAAAAAAATGGGGGTAAGTGAGGATAGAGACAGTTAGTTTTCAGTTTTCTGAATCAGGATTATGCGTCTGCAGGAAAAATTTGACGGGCATTGTCTAACAATCCCAATGCTTTAGCTTTGTGTCCAATGGGTAACGCCCGTGCAGGAGTCAAAAAAAACATTTGATTTTTAGCAGAAAATGTGATATAATATGCTTACATCGTGGTGGTGGACTTCACCTCTCGCCTGAGAGTGTCACCGCACCGTTTGAAATCGGTGTCACGATGTAAAGGAAACACGATGCATACCACAGTCTACAAACTTTTTCGTGCGCCTCGCAATCGGAATCTGAAGCGAAAAACGTGGATAGCACACACAATATGGAACTATTTTCTCGGCTGGCAACGCACGCGCTATGCTCTTGGACTCCCCTATATGTCTTTTAAGGAGATGTCGCGTGAGTTTACCATGCTAAAGAACTCACATCCCGAAATGTTTGCCCATTGGCGAGAACTCAACACGTGGTCAGCGCGTGAGATTCTCAAACGCCTGAATGAAGGTTATGTGCGTTTCTTTAAAGGCCTTGCCAAACGTCCTCCAAAGTTTCGGTCCTGGCGAAAACCTTACTCGTTTACGATGTGCCGGTCGGGCTTCAAGTTTGCCGATCCCAAAGAAGGCGATCTTGGCTTTGGTGTCTATAACGATAAGGTTCGTATCATGAAACGCCACTATCGTTTTCATCTCAGTCGTCCGATACTCGGAAATATTAAGACAGTTACCGTCAAAGCAGATGCACTTGGAGATTTCTATATGTCCGTTGTAACAGACCACATCGCCACCGAAGTCGCCCCCAAGACGGGTGAAGCTGCAGGGTACGACTTCGGCATCAAAACGATGTTCACCTGTTCCGATGGCACACAACGCGGGTCTCCAGCATTTTATAGCACTGCACAGTTGAAACTCAAATCTGCACAACAAAGGCAATCCAGCAAAGTCAAGGGTAGCAATAACAGAGAGCGAGAACGCAAAAAGGTTGCGCGTGTTCACCGTAAAATTAGACGACAGCGTGAAAACCATCATTGGAAACTCGCCAAGCAACTCGTGCATCAGCACGATATACTCTGTTTAGAGACACTCACCTTTGAAGGTATGAAACGGCTTTGGGGACGAAAAGTCTCTGATATTGCGCCGTATGCGTTCCATCTGAAGTTGCGACACCAAGCGAAAAAGCACGGCAAGCAACTTTGCTACATTGATAGGTTTGAGCCGAGTTCTAAAACGTGTGGTTTCCACTGCGGACAAATGGATATGTTCATATCTTTGGATGTCCGCGAGTGGAAATGTTCGGGTTGCGAGCGAAAACACCATCGGGATGTTAACGCTGCGATCAACATTCTTAAGGTTGGGGCATCAACCTTTGGGTTAGGGGATGTAAGACTTGCTATTGCAAGCGGACCTTGCAGGCTTCGTCCGAAGTCTATACCCCACGATCCACACAGAAAAGCACGGATTCACTAAGAATCCCACTGCTTCAGCTGTGGGAGTATGTCAATTGAAATTGTAAATTTGATATAATACACTCGTATGATACAAAACAAGCACAAGGAGACAAAGATTTGCAGCAAAGAACACCAATTGAAGAACAGATTGATCTGCCTTTCATAGAATCGCTACGGATTAGTTTCCAGAGTTTGAAAATCCGTTTCGGTCGTTCAATAATCACAACAGCGGGCATTACACTGGGGATTGCGTTTCTGGTTTCGGTGTGGACAAATAATGAAATTGGTGTCGCGCTACAGGAAAGTGGACGACAATCAACAATTAACACTTTTGAAGAGACAACGGAACAAGGCATTTCCACAAAAGATATATGGCTCATTGTTATGTCCTTGATTGTCTGTGTCGTAGGTATCGCAAACTCGATGCTGATGGCGGTGACAGAACGCTTCCGTGAGATTGGCACAATGAAATGTCTCGGCGCGTTAGATGGGTTTGTGGTTAGACTGTTCCTACTTGAATCAGGATTTCAGGGGTTCTCAGGCGCACTCATTGGTGCACTCATTGGTACATTAGGGGCAGTACTTTTGGGACTTAAAGATTACGGATTAGACCTATTCTTCTATTTCCCGCTATTACCGGCGCAGCCTGAAAACGGACCGATGCAGCTCGGTGTGATAATTGTCATTTTGCTTGGGTGTATACTCGGTATGATTTTGGCAGTGATCGGTTCATCGTTCCCTGCGTGGCGTGCTGCGAAACTTCCGCCTGCTGAAGCGATGCGTACCGAGGTATAAGCACGGAGAAAAATTATGAATGATATCGTTGTGAAAACTGAAGATGTTGTCAAAGAATATCGTATGGGTTCAAACATTCTTCGTGCTTTGGACGGCATCAATATTGAGATTCAACGTGGAGAATATATTTCGCTCATGGGTCCCTCCGGTTCCGGTAAATCCACGCTCTTTAACATGATCGGTGCGCTTGACAGACCGACAGAGGGACAGGTCTACATTGACGGGCAAAATATGTCTCAACTTTCGCAAAGACAGATTGCAGCGTTTCGGTGCCACCGCGTGGGTTACATTTTTCAGAGTTACAATTTACTGCACGTCCGGAGCGC
This sequence comes from Candidatus Poribacteria bacterium, assembly GCA_003635255.1. Taxonomy (GTDB): domain Bacteria; phylum Poribacteria; class WGA-4E; order WGA-4E; family WGA-3G; genus WGA-3G. The sequence continues at coordinate 2,694 of PYJC01000165.1, forward strand.
GCACGGCAATGTAACGCTACCGATGATTTTCGCTGGGATTTCTGAGAAAGAACGCAATCAAAAAGCGGAAAAGTTGCTGGATATGGTGGGCTTAGGGGATAGGATGTACCACCTACCTGATGAACTGTCAGGCGGTCAGCGTCAACGCGTTGCTATTGCCAGAGCACTCGCGAACGATCCAAGCATCGTTCTCGCTGATGAACCGACAGCGAACCTTGATACCATTACGGGACGTGAGATTATTGACCTCATTAAACGTTTGAATACAGAGCAGGGTGTCACTGTAATTTCAGCAACGCACGACCTGAAGATGCTCGATGTCTCTGACCGGATTGTGGACATCCGGGACGGTCTTGTGGAACGTATCAGGAATCGCGACGAGATTGAAATCGAAGTCGGTGAAGTCGGCGGTGAGGGTGAATAAAGTCCTGTTAAATCTCCGACAGAAGGACAGGACGATTTTCGCGAAGCGATTTCAACGCTGCGAAACCTATCACGACAGGGGCGCGACCATCAGCACCTGTAACTGGCGGTGCGGTATCTTCCTGAATGCACGTGAAGAATGCCTGTAATTCCGAGAGAAAAGCCGGTTTGTAGCGTTCCACAAAGAAATATGGCGGCGATGCAGCACGGGTCCCTTCGCTACCGCTGAAGGTAACGGTGTCCGTCGGTGGATTCGCCGCCGTAACCATCCCCTTAGAACCGAACACCTCAACCCGCTGATCGTAGCCGTAGACAGCCTCCCTGCTATTATCAATCGTTCCAATCACTCCATTCTCGAATTGTAAGGTGATAACTGTCGTGTCAATATCGCCTGCCTCACCAATTTTCGGATCGACACGCACGCCGCCTGCTGCGTAGACCTCAACGACCTCATCCCCAATGAGATAGCGTGCCATATCGAAATCGTGGATTGTCATGTCAAGGAAAATCCCGCCAGAGACCTTGACATATTCGATCGGCGGTGGTGCAGGATCTCGGCTTGTTATGCGCATGATATGGGGTTCGCCAATCTCGCCAGCGGCGACAGCCTCCCGTACACGCTTAAAACTTGCATCAAATCTACGATTAAAACCGATCTGAAACTTCACACCAGCTTGTTCCACAATCGCCAAGGTTTCGTCAATCTGTTCAAGGTCAAAAGCGATCGGTTTCTCACAAAAGATGTGTTTGCCAGCCTTCGCTGCGGCTTGGCTGATCTCGACATGCGTATCGGTTGAAGAGGTAACAAGCACCGCGTCAATCTGCGGATCTGCCAAGAGGGTGTTATAATCGGTTGTCACCATCGGGACATTATATTGTTCAGCGATGGATTCAGCACCGGGACGGTTCAAGCTGCAAATTGAGAGCAGTTCAACTTCTGATATATTTTGGGCGAGGTGTTCAATGTGAAGTTTACCGATACGTCCTGCACCAATAACACCGACACCGATTTTTGAGGATTTATTATTCATCAAGGTCTCCTAACGTCAACGCTGTCCACCGATTTCAATTTTTTATCGCTTAGGACTTACGCATTTCCGCTTAAAGTCCCCCTGATAAGGGGGATTTAGGGGGTTTAAAACTAAAAAACCTACCATCGTGTGCTAAATTTGCGTAAGTCCTGTCGCTATAGAATTGAATGCAGATACCGTAAATTCCGCGCCGCACTCTCATAAGGGCTGCCCATCCCCGGTAAGACATCCTGCTCTACAACGATCCAGCCGTCGTAGTTCCGATTTCTTAATTCCGTAAGGAACGCCGGAAAATCGACATCGCCTTTACCTAACTCACAAAAAACGCCGTTACCAACTGACGCGAAGTAATCCCACTTATCTCTCCGAGAACGGGCAGCGATGTCAGGATGACAATCCTTGAAGTGGACGTGCCAGATCCGGTTCGCGTGCCGATCAAACGCTTTAAGTGGATCACCGCCGCCGAATCGGTAATGCCCGGTATCAAAACACAGTCCGACGAGGTCAGGATCCGTGCGTTCCATCAGCGTGTCCACTTCCACTGCTGTCTCTATATACCCTGCGCAGTGCGGATGAAAGACTGTCCGAAGTCCTGTCTCATCTCGTACCGATTGCGCGATACGGTGCACGCCATCGACAAAAGTATCCCACTGTGCGGGTATTAATCCGTGTTCAGGTTGGACACGACCGGCATAGCGGGTACGGAGTTCTGTGGTGGCGTTATCATCTGAAAGCACGATGAAGGGTGTTTGTCCACCGACATCTGCTAACAAGTGAGCGTAACGCAGTGTTGTTGCTTCGCCTGTTGCATGCGTTTTTGGATCGGCGAGTGCGACTCCTACGAACGCACCTAAGAGCGTTAATTCTCGCTTCGCAAGTTCGTCGCGGAGCTGCCCTGCATGCGTCGGCATAAACCCCCAATCGCCTAACTCGGTACCGATGTAACCGATGGCGTGCATCTCGTCCAACACCTGTGTATAGTCGGGGGCATCACCATCTAACTCAAACTCAAGCACACCCCACGAACACGGGGCATTTGCTATTTTCATTATGTTAGTGATTTTCTCCTATGACTTGTTTAAAATCTTCAATGAAATGTTCAAAAAGTTTGACCTTGTCGCTCTCCTCAAGTGCTTCCGTCGTTAGCACATAGGTACCATCAAGTTCTATCTCTGCAATGACCCGTGGTTCCTTTGCGGGGGCTATCCTTGTCAAGTCTTTGTTTGCATCAGGTGTAATTAGATAAACCTTGATATGTGCTGTGTTTTCACTTTCCAGCAGTTTGAATTTCCAATAACCTACCTGAACGACTGATTCTTTTACGGAGATTTTACTTGAAATAATGGCGATAATCTGAGAATTTTCCGGTCTGTAAACGATAACATCAGTATCAGGTAGCTGCATCCCGAATTCGCCATAATCAATTATCATATTCCGCTTAACAGCATCTAATTGCGGCATTAATTTGATACTTTCTAATTCGCTACTCTCAATTACCTTTAAATCAAGTGATTCAATCGGTGCAGCGATCATGTACAAAATGCGTTCTCGAAAAGTATCGCCCTTGGAGGCGCGCCAACTTCTCCCTATTTCCCCCATCAAAGCAGCATCTAAACTTTCACAGATAACAGCGTCTGGAAGACCACCACATAAAACGGACTCTCCATAGTGTTCAATGAGGTTATCCATGACATCGCTTGTGTAGTTAACAACACTGAAATCAATGACATTTCTTTCTATCAGGGTGTCTACTAACGTGTCATTGTACCCCATCTCGAAAAGAGTATCCGCAAGGATATTTTTCATACCGCTAAGCTCACCATCAGATCTCGCGGTTGGTGCTGCCTTGATAGGTTCATCTGTGTTCTTCATTGGTTAATTCCTCAACTCGCGTTATAAAGAAAAATAATAATGCCGTATCTTGTTGACTATGAGTTTTCTGCGTTCTTTCAAAAATTCATCGTAGTTGTCAAAAACGCCTTCAGGAATGCAATGAGCCTCAAGATTCCCTTGCAACTCTTCCGAGTTATCTATCCCCCCATAGGGAGGTTCACCATTTCCACATCCCGCTTGCAACTGTGAAAAATACACTGTAGGTGCCGTATCGCCGATTGGGATATTGATGTCCCTTTGTATGACTACGAGATTTGCGATTTGATTGTATTCTTTTTTTGGAATACCTAACTCGCGGAGATGATTCTTGGGAAAGATATGATGAATGTCTTTTTGACCTTCAAAAAGGTCCCTTATTGTTATATCACGCGATAGAAATCCCTTGGCATTTGCTTTGATTTGACTTGCGAGAAACACATTGAAATAGATGTTGTTGGGCCCCGAAACATTTAACTTCTGCATAAATTCCTCGTTCCAAAAGGCATCCGAAAGTCCTGATCGTCCTAAACTTTCAAGGTAGACTTCAACTCCCTCTTCAGTACTCATATTTCGAACATCTTCACTCAAAGTAGCCTGGGGTTCACCACTATATCTTTCTGTTAATACCGACATCACAAACCATCGGCGGACCAATTGTTCAATTTGGCTAGCATCCACATTCTGTGTGCGCAATATTAGAAATAGAATATATGCAGAATTAACAGCGTTTTTCGCGGTGAGCATTGAAGCATCTACGAATCCTGCTGAGCGCAATATCATAACAAAACGTTTGAAATTAGTTTCGTTTATATAGCTTCGCATACTGTCTTCGAGTCGATAAAAAGTCTCTTCCGCAGAGTCGCCCGAAAGCAAATCTACCAAATTGGTTAAGTCTCCACGCTTGAATTTTGAAGCAAAAACCACTCGAAGCATGTCAGTATAGGCTGGAACATAGACATTATCACTCCAGTCCTTTAACCATTCTATCGAGCGAAAATAATCTGTATTAGCGAATGCACGATCTTCAATTAAACGATCGTATGCTTCAGGGACAGTTGCCAGATGACAAAAGTAGTCAATAGACTGACGCAATAGGTGCCCGTTATACTGTTCACTGGCAGCCAGCTTGGACATAATGAAATCCGCTGCACTTAAACGCACACCTGTTCCGTTAATACGGACAAAAATTTCTACAACAGTTTCTATATCTATGTCTGCACTCAGCTCAATAACGCCCAGAGAATTGTTCCGAATCTCATAAAGTCTTCCTATACGTTCTCCCATTTCATATCTGTCCACCCCGTCGTTTCGCTCACAGTACTCATCGACTAATCGGATCAACCCTGAATTAGAATTGAAAACAGTGGAGATGTCAGGAATCCAGCTTGAATCTCGCTGGACCGCGCGAGTTGCAACCGCGAATTCTTCTCTATCCGGGTGAAAAGCTATCTGAATTCGCTGTTCCCTATACTTTTTGGTTAAAACCTTTTTTCCCAACAATGCTGCTCGAAGTGCCATCGTGCGTTGCTGTCCATCAATCAGGATCCGTTCACGGGTTGATGATTCACCACCTCGGAGGGAAATATCCGACTTCGGCCAAGTAATGAGATATCCAACTGGATAGCCATGGTAAAGTGAATCAATAAAATCACGCACTTTGTTTGCGGACCAGACGAAAGGTCTCTGGATTTCTGGAATAACTATCTCTTCGGTCCTAATCCAATTCAACAATGTATCAACAGAATATTGGTGTAACGAGTAACGGGAGTTTGACATTCATTCTCCTTTACAGTCGGAATTACATATCAAAGTTTCAGTTCTACCACCGCCGCAACATAATCGCGATGTCTTCGGGTAACTGAACATTATTTTTTACCTCAAAGTCAGTAACGTTTTCATAAACCGTATGAAATATATTGATAATATCTACCCTTAAATTTCTGGCAAAAATTAGGTCCAATTTGGCACTTTCCCACTCTTCTATATGTAGAGACATTATACCACGAGCCGCGTAGAATATAATAGATTTTGGTTCGAGCTTCAGCACCTTGTCATAATCTTCAATGGCACGATTAAATTTGCCTATTTGGATATAAACTACAGCGCGTTTGGTATAAGCCTCTGTAAATTCTGGGTGTAGTCTTAATGCCTTGCTAAAATCCTCAATAGCTTTGTCATACTCGCCTTTTTTGCTATAAGTGTTACCCCGATTATAATAGACTGTGGGATCACCGGGGCGGAGTTTCATTTCCATATTATACCCCTCAATCGCTTTGCCATATTCGCCTATATCACGGTAAAGATCAGCGCGATAACCGTGTGCATTGGCATGTTCAGGTTCAAGTTCTGTTGTCATGCTAAAGTCTGCGATGGCTTTGTCATACGCATCATCTTCGGCGTAAATTCTACCGCGCTTGTAATAGGCTTCGGCATAATCGGGCCTGAGTTCTATCGCTTTGGTATAGTCTGCGATGGCTTTATCATAATCAATCTCATCGCAATAAGCATTCCCGCGCTTGTAATAAGCATCGGCATGATCGGGGTTGCGTTTTATGACCTCGCTAAAGTCTGCGATGGCTTTGTCATACTCACGTTTTTCGTAGTAAGCAATGCCACGCTTGTAATATGACTCGGTATCATTAAGTTTATGCGTTAACACTTCATCAAACTCCTTGTCAGGAAAGGTAAATTTGGGTTTCAGATTCACCGCTGCGTCAACATTAACGCAATGTCTTCCGGTAACTGAAGATTATTCTTCTGTTCAAAGTCAGCAACACTTTCGTAGTCGTCATAAAATGCCGCAGTAATATTCATTCCTATATTCTTTGCTTGAGTCAGATCCGCTTTGGCTTTTTCCCATTCTTTTAATTGTAACCAAGCCTCACCACGAACTCCGTACGCCTCGGCATAATCGGATTTGAGTTTTATCGCGAAACTATAATCCTCTATAGCCTTGCCAGGTTCACCTTTCATACGATACGCAACGCCTCGCATACGGTATGCTTCAGCATCATTAGGTTCAAGTTTTATTGCTACGCTATAGTCATCTATTGCTCTGTTAGTTTCACCTGTGATAAGATAAGCGGCACCACGGTTGCTATAGGCTTTAGCATAATCAGGCTTGAGTTCTATCGCTTTGTTAAAGTCTTGTATTCCCTTGTCATGTTTGCCTTTGTAGAGGTAAGCGGCACCACGGTTGCTATAGGCTTCGGCATAATCAGGCTTGAGTTCTATTGCTTTGTTAAAGTCTTGTATTCCCTTGTCATGTTCGCCTTTGTTGAAATAAGCGGCACCACGGTTGCTATAGGCTTCGGCATCATTAGGGTTGAGTTCTATTGCTTTGTTAAAGTCTTGTATTCCCTTGTCATGTTCGCCTTTGTAGAGGTAAGCGGCACCACGGTTGTTATAAGCTTCGGCATAATCTGGGTTGAGCTCTATTGCCTTACTACAATTTTGTAATGCCTTGTCAAGTTGATTTTTTTGTCTATATCCCACTCCGAGATTGTTATAAGCACTTGCATAATCAGACTTCAGTTGTACTGCCATGCTAAAGTCTGAAATGGCGTTATCAATATCGCCTTTATCGCTGTAAGCCTTTCCACGATTATTATAGGCATTGGCATAATAGGATCTTAAGTCTATTGCTTTACTATAGTGATAAATAGCCTTATCATGTTCACCTTTCTCATCGTAAACAACACCAAGGTTATTACATGCCTCAGGAAACTCAGAATCCAATTCAACCGCTTTTTTATATTCTTTTATGGCTAAGTCTACTTCACCCATATCTTTGTAAGTTATGCCGCGATTGTTATAGAAATCTGCCTTCTCTGAATCCAAATCTATAGCAATGTTGAAATCATTTAGTGCTTTTTCAGTATCCCCCATTTTAGCATAACATCTTCCGCGCTCGTTATACCCATTGGCACTCTCTGGGTCTATTTCTATGGCAAAATTAAAGTCTTTGAGTGCAGGGTCAAATTCTTTGACATCTCGCAAAACAGCTCCGCGATGAATATAAACTTCGATAAAATCAGATTTTAGTTTCAATACTTCGGAAAAATGTTCATAAGCTTTTTGATACCATTTCAATTTCTCCTGCATGTTATTTTCTAAACCTGCTCTATTTTGACAGATTACTCCTTTACCAAACTCAGCCATAGGGTCAAGGTATCCGCCTAACCATTTTATAAATCCGTGGATATCTTTGTAAATCTTTTTAGTAGATATGTCGTGATGCTTTTCAAGATAGTTTAGTACCGATAATTTGAGATCTCTCGGAATAATTACTTCATCGTCAGGATTTATAAAACCCTTAGGCGATCGGACTAATACGCTTTTCTGAGATTCTATCCGCTTAATTGTTTGAAGGGGTTTTTTTGCCTCGTACTCTTCTGACTCTCTCTTTAGCAAGATAACTCTACCATCTCTATGGTAGGAACTGTCGCAAGCAAAAAAAAGTGCTATGAGGTAATCAGTTGTGAAATCTATTAGGTTGGTTCTACAACCGTAGTGCTGGAGTTGCGCCAAGATTTCAAAGTCACTAGGTGTTTCATCGACAGTTTCATACAAATACTCTTTTGCCGATTCCAAAATTCCTCTTTCCATGTCTCCAATCTGAGATTCAATAACTTTAAGGTGCTCTTCTATACCCTCTTCCATTACAGAATCAGTTAATAACGCGCGACACAGGCTTGATGAAACTCTCCCATGGTAGGGGTGTTCCTTATGCTCTTCCGGTTCACCCCGATAAATGTAATCTCCATCAGCAGATTTTTCCACTATTTCTTGAATCTTTTCCAAAACTTTATTGAGTTCATTTTGAGGATCAGATTTTTCGTTCATTCGCCCTCCTTCACAAGAAAATTTTTTATCTGAATGATTCCCTCCGTTGCTACTCAACAGATAAAACGATAAAGGGATTCAATTAATCATGCGGATCGGTTTCTTATATCTGTTGGTTTGGTTTTACGTTGGTATCGCTGTCTGATAAGGACTGTTGTGGTAGATCAATAGACTGATCGTCCCTGAGTTGTTTGAAATGCGCTTGGAAAAACTGTATATACCCGTAGGCACCAAATTTGTCTATAAGAATTTTAAGCGCGAGTTCATAAATTTCAATATCGGTGAGTTCCAACGAGCCGTTTCGCCATGCAGCAACTCTCTCGGCTTTGATACGTTCTTCCTCTTTTCGCTCCACTTCTCTCCGTCGGATACGCGCTGCAATTGTGTCAATATCAGGTTGATCTGCCAACAATTTGTGCCGCTCGGCAGTATAATCGTAATCGCTCGGTTTACACCGGCGGAGAAACTTTTCAGTATACGCGGGTCCCAACTGCGTCGTTAGTTCTGCAATAGCTGCTTTGTAAACCTCAATATCTGTCATCACTAAATATCCGTGGAAGTATTAGGTGTTTTGCTTCGATCCATCGTTAGATTATCCGCTGAATGCTTGGAAATCAGTTCAAGAACAACAGGCACTAATTCCGTAGGAATTTCCATCAGTGTAACAGATTCATTTTGAAATCCAGCCTCAGCTTCAGCGACGGCTTCATCTTCAGTCTGATTTTCGTAATAATCAATGACGCTCTGCACGCGTTCTTCATTCCAACCAGGTGGGTATTTATTCTGTGTCATCGTCTGCCTTTCCGTTGTTGTCGGCGGCGGTAGAATGGTAAGGCTTTCCTTAATTTTCAACGGCTTTGTCGTATTCGCCTTTATCACGGTAAAGAGTAGCACGGCAACTATATGCATCGGCGTGCTCAGGGTCAAGTTTTATCACCGTGCTAAAGTCCTCAACGGCTTTGTTATACGCCCCTGCTTTATCGTAAAGTTTACCGCGATTGTAATATGCTTCAACATAATTAGGCTTGAGTTCTATCGCTTTGGTGTAGTCAGCAATAGCTTGCTCAAACTCACCTTTATCACGATACGCATTGCCGCGATTGTAATAGGCTTTTGCATAATTAGGCTTGAGCTTTATCGCCTCGTCATAGTCGGCGATGGCTTTGTCATGCTCGCCAATGTAGCTATAGGCATTGCCGCGTTTAATGTAGTCTTCAACTATTTTCGGATTGAAAGTCAAGCTGGCAGTATAAAGTTTAATGTATTCTTTAGCCTCTTCGCTACTTTCAATCAGTCCCCGAGGATAACCCCCGTTAATTTCCTGACAGAGTCCGATGAACTGCATCGATCCAGCAGCCCCGAGTTTATTAACAAGAACTCGACTTCCGATTTCGTAAATCTCAATATCCGTCATCTTTCGGATTTCGCTTTGAGGCATAGCAAATCTTTTAGCGCGTGCGCGTTCTTCCGCTTCTCTTGCCGTACGCCTATCTTGGATCCGCTTGACGATGGTATCAATATCAGGTTGATTCGCCAACAATTTATGTCGGTCAACGGAGTAATCGCCTTTACCGGGTTGGCACTGCCGGATAAACCGTGGCACCTCAGAAGCACCGAGTTTATCGGTAAGGACTTTAATCCCGGTTTCATAAAGTTCATCATCTGTCATTTCTAATACGTTCATTTTCTGCCAACTCCTGAAACCATGTATAAGGGTTTTCGACCCGGACGTAAAGTTGAGAATTATAGCGTTCTGCTCGTCTGAGAAGCCCGTCATCGGTTGTTAAAAAAACGTCAACTGAGCCGCTTTCGGCACAAGCAATATGCAAAGCATCCAATTCTTTAAACCCCAAAGTTTCAAGATGCTTGCCTCTTGATCTTTCACTTGCTTCAACGGAAACAGTCTGGTGCGCGTCAGCCATTAAATCTCTAATCCGTAAGCGTTGGTCCAAGTCAGGGATTTGTTCTACTTCATCTACCAAAACATCGCTGGAGATCCAATGCCAGTGTCCGGAATTAACCTGAGAAATGATTCGTCTGATAACTTCAGTTTCTTGATAGATTCGGGTTTGGGTTTGATCATCAAAAAAACGACTCAAACAGCACGTATCAAAATAAATTCTCAAGGGTCGTCCATAGCTCTGCACGCGTACCATCCAACTTCGTTTTGTAATTCTGTGTGTAAATCCATTGTCGCAGACGACAAAAGAAAACTCACGAGGTATAAAGCGAAAAAACCTTGAATTTCATCCGCTAATCGTGTGGTTCAGTTGTTGGCATCTGTCCGGACTGTACCAAACTCACATCGTTATCTGACTGGGGCTGCGGCTTGTCAATAGACTGGTTGTTATTGAGATGTTTGAAATGCTGTTGTAAGAACCCAACATATCCGTATACATGAAGTTTGTCGGCAAGGATTTTTAGTCCGAGTTCATAGATTTCGATATTGGTGAGTTCTAATAAACCCTCGCGCCATGCAGCGACCCGTTCGGCTTTGATGCGTTCTTCCTTTTCTCGTTCTGCTTCTCTTTGTTGGATACGCTTTGCAATCGCGTGAATATCCGGCTGATTGGCTAACAATTTATGCCGTTCAGCGGTGTAATCATAATCGCTCGGTTTGCACTGCTGGAGAAAGCGCTCTGTGTATGCTGGGCCCAGCTGTGTTTTCAGTTCCTTGAGACCCATTTCATAAAGTTCAGGATCCGTCATTTTTAAGATATCCATTTCAATTCACCTCTTGTAACCATGCCTTTGGATTTTCGACTCGGATGTGCAGTTGTGACCAGTACCGTTGTGCTCTCCTGAGTAATTTGTCATCAGTTGTTAGAAAGAGATCCGATTCACCGCTTTCAGCACAAGCGATATGTAAAGCATCCTGCTCCTTAAAACCCAATGATTCAAGTTGTAAACCTCTTGAGATTTCTCTTTCACCAATAAAAACGGTTTGATGCGCAAGATCTAACAAGGTTTTGACTTGAGAGCGTTTTCCCACATCTGGGGTTTGCTCAACTTCATCTGCCACAACCTTGCTGGAGATCCAATACCAATCTCCACTGAGAAAGTAAGTGAAAATCTGCCTAACAGCACCTGCTTCCTCAATAACTCGTCCTTGCGTTGATGGATCGAGAAGTCGACTCAGACAGCATGTATCAAGATAAATTTTCAAGCGTTGCAAAGTGGTCTGCACACGTATATCCAGACTCCGATCATTAATTTTCTATCACAGGTTAACGTTATACAAAGTAGGAGGCTTCATTGAATTAGCATATCACAACAAAAGATCAGATGTCAAGGAAATCCAGTTATTGGACAGGGGCATTCAATTTTAAGAAATTATTGGGTTTCACATCTTTTTTTACAAGATCCGGTACGGTTAGGAAACCTCACCATGAGTCAATTTAGGGAGCGATATTTTTTCGAGGTGCGTCTCTACAGATGCCGCCCCTACGGGGCTTGGTCTTTGTCGGTTCCATGTTTCTACACAGATGCCGTTCCTATGGAACTCAAGAGCGTTTTTCTTGGATGCAAGCCTTGTGGCTCAGGACCGGTACGGTTAGGAAACCGAACCTACCGGACCTGGGGGTGAAAATTCGATTGAAAAATGGACAATTGAATGGCTCTGGCTATTGGACAGGGGCATTTAGTTTTAAGAAATTCTCAGGTTTTAGGTCTTTTTTAAGGATCCGGTGCGGTTAGGAGGGAAATCCACAGAAATACCCTATCAATACGCAGAAACACCCTATCAAATACCCCAAGCAAAAACACCCCTAGCAAAACACCGCACCTACTGGGTTTGGGACCCCAAAGCAGCATAAAAACGGAAAACTAAATGTCCCTACCATATCAGAATATAAATTTTACCAATACACAAAATATGGTATACTGCAATCGATTGTAATCCAGATATCGGAGGTAATTATTATGTTTCCAACGATTGAAGCGCAGACGCAACTCCAGACACCACCAAAGTGGGCAGTTCTTGAACGTGAACTGATTGATAAGATCAATGACGCAGCACCGCAAGTCCTGGAGAAATACACACGTCCAGATGGAACGTTGTATTGGCCGACACATCCAGATTTTCAAAGCTTTGATGGATTAGATGATGCTTATGAGAGTTTCCATAACTGGCCCCTGTTCTATATGCTCGGTGGAGATGCACAGTTCTTGGTAGATGCGCAAACCGAATTTGAGGTCATCACAATAGATATGGCACGATTCGGCTCAGGACACGACTATCCGATGGTCGTTAAAGAGTATCAACCCGGATATGACTGGTTTCACCAAAGCGAAGGGAACTATCTGTTTTATATGCTGTGCATGGCGGATCCGTCACATACAGAGAATGTTGAACGCGCGATACGGTTCGCAGGATTCTTTTTAAACGAAGATCCAGATGCACAGAATTACGACCCGGAACACAAAATCATCAAGTGTGCGATGAACGGCAGTAAAGGACCGGCGTTTTGGATCCTTGAAAGAGAATCTTTTTATCCTTCAATGGGTTACAATTTGCCGTTTATTGATGTTCCGGGCTGCACAAGTCGTGATGTGATGCTGGAAAGCGAAGAATTGCGGGATCTGATGGGACGGGTAATCTTTGAACGCCAAGGAAAAGGGGACGCAGTCGGTAATCTTGCTGCAACGACGCTTGCTACGAATGCGTATATGTTCACGGGCGACGAAAAATACAAGGCGTGGGTTCAGGAATATGTTGATGCATGGATAGCGCGCACGAAGGAAAATGGCGGAATTGTACCTGACAACGTTGGACTTTCGGGTATCATCGGGGAACATATAGACGGTAAGTGGTATGGTTCTCGTTATGGTTGGAGTTGGCCCCATGGGTGGCATAGTGTGGGACAGGCGATCAGTGTTGCTGCACAGAATGCGGCACTCCTTCACAAGGATTTGACATATATGGATTTCCCGCGTTCCCAGATTGATGTCCTAATTCAGCACGGTATAGAACACAACGACCAACTCTATGTGCCGCAGAAGTATGGTGATCCTGGAATTGCAAACTATGCGCCTGGTCCGTGGATGCAGTATCCAATAACAAACGAGGATGGCACGGTTCTACAGATCGATGGTTGGTTTGAATTCATGCCGATGCATCCATCTGATGTCGCGCATTTATGGGCGATGTCAATGGATCCGGCAGATCAGGAACGTGCAGAGAAAATCGCCAAAAGGACAGGATCGAAATTTGATATTAACGCTTGGCATCACACCAAGGATAGCGGCGGTCGTGATGGCGGGTGGTTAGCGTATATGCGAGGCGATTATCCTGAATATCCAGAATCAATCCTCAATCATAACCTATCACAAGTTGAACAACGCCTCAACTACATGGAAAATGATGATGAGGATCCAGCAGGATACGGAGACGCTTATTTCCAGAGACGCAACCCCGTTACATGTGAAGGACTCGTCCAACTTACATGCGGTGGTCCGTTACCTCACTATAATGGTGGCTTGTTCGTGACACGGCTGCGGCACTTTGATCCACAACAGAAGCGACCCGGACTGCCCCCGGATGTCAGTGCGTTGGTTACGAAAATAACTGCGGACACGACGGAACTGCAACTGGTCAACCTTAACACGACGGAATCGCGAGAAGTCATTGTGCAAGCGGGCGCGATGGGTGAGCATAACTTCACTTCAGCACGTGTTAACACCGATCAGACGGGACAAACGGTTCCGGTCAATGGGATGTATCTCCGCGTCCAGCTGCCGCCGAACACAGAGATTGATTTGGAATTAGGGATGGAGCGTTTCGTGAATACCCCGTCATATAGACAGCCGTGGTGAGCAGGAAGAGAATAAGGACTATAAGGCGAGGTTACATGAAGTTTAAGAAAATAAATCGGTAATTAGGCGAGGATACAATCCTCGCCTGCGAGGGGGGACACCCATCTCGTGCAGAATACGGAATTACCGAATTAATAAATTAATCTTCATCAAACCTTGCCAGCGAAAACGGAAAAACTAACAAGGTTATGCCCAGCGTTCAACGACTACTTTCTTCTGCGTAAAGAAATCTACAGCATCCCAACTCTGACCGTGGAGGTCACCGAAGAAGCTATCCTTCCAACCGCTGAAGGGGAAGAACGCCATCGGCGCGGCGACACCGATGTTAATGCCGATGTTTCCGATCTCTGCTTCATAGCGGAACTTTCGGGCAGAGGTGCCGCTGCTTGTAAACAGACACGCCATATTGCCGTAGCTGCCGCTATTGATGAGTCCAATTGCATCGTCAATCGTTTCAACATGAATGAGTCCTAAAACGGGTCCGAAAATCTCAGTTTTAGCAATCTCACCCTCCGGGTTAAGACCGCTGAGGATCGTGGGACGGATGAAATTACCGTTTTCACCACCCGGTATGCTCGGATACCTACCGTCAACGAGCAGCTGCGCGCCTTCATCAGCACCCGCCTGAATTAGCCCCTCAATTCGCTGCTTGCTTTCAGTAGTGATAACGGGACCCATTTCGACACCATCCTCTAACCCGTTTCCGACGACCCGATCGGTGGCGGTGTCAGCGATGGCTTCTGTGAACCAATTACGCGCGCCGCCAACAGTGAGTGCGAGGGATGCCGCAAGGCACCGCTGTCCGGCACACCCGAAGGCACTTTCCGTTGTAGCGTTGACAGTGAACTGCGGATCAGCATCTGGGAGAATAATCAGTGGATTTTTCGCGCCCCCTTGGCATTGGACGCGTTTCCCGTTCGCAGCGGCTTTCGCATAAATGGCTTTTGCAGTCGCAGTGGCGCCAACAAAGCTGATGGCACGGATGTCTGGATGTGTTAAGATGGCATCTACAGTCTCCCGTCCGCCATTAACGAGGTTGACCACCCCTTTAGGCAGCCCTGTCTGCTCAAGCAATTGAAACACCTTTTGCATCGTGAGTGGCACTTTTTCGGAGGGTTTGACGATGTAAGTGTTACCACAAGCGATCGCATAAGGTAAAAACCAGAAGGTAATCATCCCCGGAAAGTTGAAAGGCGCGATCGCAGCACATACACCGACAGGTTGACGAATCATGAATTCATCAATACCTGTGGCGATATCCTCAAGGTTCGTACCTTGCATAAGGGTCGGAATCCCGCACGCCACCTCAACATTCTCGATAGCACGTCGCATTTCACCTTTTGCCTCGTCAAGCGTCTTACCACACTCCAAGGTAATTGTTCTGGCAATATCGTCTAAATTTTCCTCAAGGAGATTTTTCAAGGTAAAGAGGTATTGAATGCGTTGGACAGGTGGGGTACGTCGCCATTCGTGGAGCGCATCGGCGGCGGCGGTGGCAGCTTGATGCACCTCCTCAGCGGGTGAAAGCGGCACTTGTGCGAGGATTTCCGCAGTCGCGGGATTCGTAACATCAAGCAGTTCATCGGCTGCTGATTCCTGCCATGCGCTATTAATATAGTTTGGTAGTGGCGTTTGTACTGCAGGCATCAGACTTCCTCCATTATAGTAAAGTTTAGAATTAATTAGACACTCTGCATCGGTTCGGTTAGGAATGCAGATCGCATTTGGGTGAGTACACCGCAAAACCGAACCTACCGAGTGTGAAAGTGTCTCTTTATTTTTAGGTTTCACTATAGTTTTAGTTCGCGAAAAGTTCAAGCACCTTCAATTGATTCATAGCAGCGACAATCTGGGGATCATGCTCCAGTTCGTCGCGGGTTGTTTCTGTAATCTGAGCGAGTGCGTATTTAATGCCGAGATCGCTGAGAACGATCTGCTCTTCGGCAAGCGCATCATTTAAGCGTTGGTAACTCCGGCGGAGTCTGTCGGCTTTCTGGTCATCGCGGGGGGCATGTTCAGCCGATGTGAGTTTCGCTAACACATCGTCTCCATTTTGGTCTACAAAGGTTTTAAGTTTCTCGTGATTTTGGAGTTTTAACTGCATCTGCTGTTCGGAGCGGCTAAACCCTGCTGTCTCGACATCGGGGATGATGCCGACTTTGTCAATATTAACGCCGTTTGGTGTATAGTAACGCGCAACAGTTAACTTCACAGCGGATTTTGAATTACTGAGCTGGAATACACGTTGGACGGATGCCTTTCCGAAGGTTTTACCGCCCATGACGAGTCCACGTCCATGTTCCTTGATAGCACCCGCAACAATTTCAGAAGCACTCGCGCTGCCCTGGTTAACGAGTACAATTAGTGGAAAATGTTCTCTTTTTATTCCTTTCGCAGGGAAATTCTCAGGCGCTCCAACGCCTTTACTATAAACGACGAGCTGACCCGGCGTAAGAAAATCACTTGCGATATCGACAGCGGAAGTCAGTAATCCACCTGGATTGAAACGGAGGTCGAGAATAACGCCACGGACATTCTGCTCTTTAAACGTAGTAAGCGCATTATCTACGTCATTTGGGGTCGTTTGAAGAAACTGATTGATTTTGATGTAACCGATGTTATCTCCGATAATATCTTGTTCAACGCTTGGAATTCGGATGACATCACGGGTAATGGTAACTTCAATCGGACGACTCTCGTTCTCACGTATAATTGTAATAGAAACAGAGGTCCCCGGTTCACCACGTAACACATCTACGGCATCGTGCACGGACATCGTTGCTGTTGATTCACCTTCAATTTGGCTGATGATGTCGCCGCTTTGAACGCCAGCCAATGCAGCAGGATTGTTTTTAAAGGGCGTAATCACGGTTAACATATCTTCGCGAATCCCGATTTGCATACCGAGTCCGCCGTATTTGCCTTGGTTCTGGGTCTGAAATTCGAGATAATCCGGGATAAATTGGCTGTATGGGTCCAATTTGCGAAGCATCCCGTTGATGGCACCCGTTATGATCTCCTGATTATCCGGTGTTTCAAGATGGTACTGGTGGACATGCATTAATACATCTGAAAGAAGAGCGAGGCTCTCTAACACTTTATCGTCAGTTATCTCTTCCGAACTCCAACCGCGTGGTAATAACGTGCTGAGAAGAAGTATAGATAGCAAGATGTAAAAACAGATTTTGGGTGAGGCTTGCAAGCCGGAGCTTGCCGTTAGCAGTTTCATTTTTGGCTCCTCCTGCAGGCCCGTTGCTGTCGCACTTTAGAAAAGCGGACGGTTGAAATCGAGCCGCAGAGAAATGGAATTTAAGTGAATCCGAGTTAATACAGAAGATTTCGTAGTCGTTGGACGTTTGGAATGCGAAAAGCCACAAATGCAGCGACGGCACCGTAAAGCAGATCAATCCAACCCATTCGTGTCTGCATTAATTCCCAAACAGACTGTCCTTTAAATAGTGTTGTAGCGATAGGCATCGCTTGTTCTAATGACATATTATTTTCTTGACTGAGCTGCGCTGCGATTTGTGCGACTGCATTCCACTGGACATCGAGATATTTTCCGACAAAGATACCGAATATCGCAAAAATCGCGGCACCAATACCGACAAGGTACCACGTCCTTTTCGGTTCTTGCGGCAGGCTTCGGCTGCTTGTTAGGAGCATCCCGGCTCCGGTCAATACACCGATCCCTATGGCAATAAAACCTGCGGTGTGTCCCGTCCATTGAATATACTTTGCCCAAAGCACGCCGCCTATCATCGCGCCGAGGAATCCACCAAATGGGGCTATAACGGTGTTCATTATGAAGTAACTCCATTGGTTTGAATTTGTGGTTTCCGCCGATGGTGTTCGGTGTTCTGTTCAAAAGTGTAGGCAACACGCAGGACTTTATCTTCCGCGAAAGGCGCGCCGAGCAGTTGTAATCCAACGGGCAACCCACTTTTCACAAAACCGCACGGCACAGAGATACCGGGTAACCCAGCATGACTTGCAGGTGTTGTCATCACATCGGAGAGATACATCTGCAACGGATCCGCGGTGCGTTCACCTATTTTGAACGCTGGTGTAGGCGAGGTAGGCGTTGCGATAACGTCAACTTTCTCAAATGCGGCATCAAAATCAGATTTAATCAGCGTTCGGGCTTTCTGCGCCTTTTTATAATACGCATCTTGATAGCCAGCACTCAGCGCAAAGGTGCCGAGCATAATCCGGCGTTTCACCTCTTCACCGAACCCTTCGCTTCGGGTCTTTTTGTACATATTGATTAGATCTTCGGGATTTTCGTGCCGGTACCCGTAGCGAACGCCGTCGTATCTCGCGAGATTTGCACTCGCTTCAGCAGGCGCGATAATGTAATACGTCGCGATTGCATACTCCGTATGCGGTAGAGATATTTCTTCAACAGTCGCTCCGAGTCCTTCAAGGACGGTGGTCGCACTCTGAACGCAATCGGCAATTTCTGTGTTTAATGCTGGTGTGAAATACTCTTTCGGAACCCCGATTTTTAAGCCCTTTACATCGTTAATGAGGCTTTGCGTAAAATCAAACAGAGGAACATCAACAGAGGTTGCATCCATCGCATCGCTCCCACAGATGGCGTTGAGCAGTAAGGCACAATCAGTGACATCTTTGGTAAAGGGTCCGATCTGGTCGAGTGAGGAGGCAAACGCCACCAGCCCATAGCGAGAGACCCGTCCATAAGTCGGTTTCATCCCGACGACACCACAGAGTGCCGCGGGTTGCCGAATGGAACCGCCAGTGTCTGAACCGAGAGAACAGACAGCCGTATCCGCGGATACGACTGCGGCAGAACCGCCACTTGAACCGCCAGGGATCGTGTCCAGATTCCACGGGTTATGCGTGATCTGATACGCCGAATTTTCCGTAGAGGATCCCATCGCGAACTCGTCCATGTTCGTTTTACCGATCATAACGACCCCCTGTTCGTAGAGTTTCGTCATGACAGTTGCATCATAGGGTGGGACAAAGGACTCAAGGATTTTAGAACCACACGTTGTGCGTACACCTTTGGTGCATATCACATCTTTAATAGCGATCGGGATACCCGCCAAGGCAGGCATCTCATCGCCTTTTTGAAATCCAGTATCGGCACGACTCGCCTGCTCCAGAGCCAGGTCTTTCGTTAGCGTCAAATAGCCTTTGACGTGGGTTTCTACAGCATCAATACGCGCATAGACAGATTCAGCCAACGCTACAGCAGTGATTTCCCGATTTTTGAGTTTCTCGTGTAAGGCGTGTGCCGTCAATTCATAAAGCATTTTTAACTTTCCTTGCGGTTCGGTGAGGTGGTCCTTGGCATAAGTATTCTTTTCCGTATATCCGGTTTCCCTGCGCGTTGCTTGGGCTTCGATCTTTTATTTTTCATTTAATGGCTGCGATCAACCACTCTCGGTACACCGAAATAGCCTTCTTCAGGTTCAGGTGCGTTCGCGAGGACATCTTCGCGCGGATAGGAGGGTTTAACAACATCGGGTTTAGCGACATGCGATGCACCCTCTTGCGAACCCATGATGAAAACTTGATGTGGATGGATGTGCGATGTTGGCGGCACATCATCTGTTTCAAGTTCATTTAACTTCCCGATGTACTCCAGGATTCGGGCAAGCTGCTCGGTAAATTGTTCTGTTTCCTCGTCGTTAAATTCAAGGCGCGCTAAGTTTGCGACATGGCGTACGCCTTCGATGGTAATCGTTGCCATTATTTTAATTTTCCTTGCGGTTCGTTCAGATG
>PYJC01000166.1 GCA_003635255.1 Candidatus Poribacteria bacterium
GGCTGTGTCATAGTGTCCGACGACAGAGCCGTCCTGATTGACATTCCAACCTTCCGTGCTAACGCTGTCCGGGACCTTCAATTCTTGTAGCCTGAGGGGGTTGCCGACAAAGGTGAGCGGGACACCATCTACCCCTTTCGCTCTGCCGACGGCAACCAGTGCATCGTTGATACCGTGGAGAAAAAAGTATTCCAGATTTGGTATTTCTGGAATATCCAGCGTTGCAAAACTCCC
Source organism: Candidatus Poribacteria bacterium (assembly GCA_003635255.1). Taxonomy (GTDB): domain Bacteria; phylum Poribacteria; class WGA-4E; order WGA-4E; family WGA-3G; genus WGA-3G. The sequence continues at coordinate 235 of PYJC01000166.1, forward strand.
TCCAGGTCCACGCAGGTATGGATGATATGTCCCTTCAGCATCTACGTAGCTACCCACGACATTGCCTAACGTGCTCACAAAATCGGCATAAGTTTCCGTTGCCCCCGGGAACTCAACGATTGTCTCGCCAGAGAATCCACGACGAATGCCGGACGCATCTGTAAAATTACCCGTCAGTACCCCAGTTGAATCACTATACCCATAGATCTCCGTTTGAACAGCGTTCGGGAAATCGTATTGCCGCATTTCGCCGTTTTCTACGATAACGCCATGATACAGACCGTCGCTATCCTCGTAGTGCCCCGCGGCGAGTCCATTATTACCGAGTGCATAGAAATAGGTGTTCTGTGAGCCGGGGAAATCGTAGGTCGTAAAAACGCCATCGATGAGCGTAAAGCCGACCATTTTTTCACCGTCGGCACTCGGGATGTTGCCGGCGTAGTCCTCAAAGTCGCTACTTGCCGTCACTGCTAAAAAGTCTACACCCGGAACATCAATCGTTTCAAAAGTATAGTTGGCATTAGCGGAGCCGCTAACTTGTGCGGCAGTGTTCCTTACGAAAAAGGAATTGAGGCATAAGAACAACGTAAATATGTAAAACAAAAAATTGGTTTTAATACGAATGTGCATAACGAAAACCTCTCTTAAAGTATCTTATTCAAAGATTAAAAATAATAGGACTTACGCATTTTTCCATAGATAACGACGTATGGCGCACTGCAGGCGGGGTTTCAAACCCCGCCTGCAAAGGGGTCTGCGTAAGTCCTAAATAATATATCAGGTACCCCTCCTGAAGGAGAGTGCTTGTATTTGGAGTTTCGCTTTCGCAGGTTAGCGGTTAGCAATAGGGTAAAGCGAAGACTGAATATCTTGAGACATTTAAAAACACTGAAAGTATGTAACATTTTTGAAAAAAACACAAGAAAAATTTCACCTGTTTTCTTGATTTTCTTTGATTGCATATCTAAACCTAAAAAAATAAGCAGATTGTTGCTCACAGCCAGAGTGGGAATTCGGTAGGTTGGGATTTATACGTTTGCTGGCACTAAAAAGGTAGGGTTTTTGCTTGGGTGTTTCTTCGCGGTTTCAAACCGCCCTGGATCGTAAACAAAAATCTTTTTTAGTCTTAAGGGGGTATCACAGTTCCACCGATAGTGCAACTGTAATACCTGTAAGTTCTATAGAGATGGTGCCTACTTTACAATGACAAGTCGCCGTGTTTGTTGGAAAGTGGGGGTCGTCAAAACGTTGGGTTTCGCTATACCTCTTCCTATCAATGTATCATGGCAAGGGATCATTTTCTGTACAAACACAAACAAAGCACTTTCCCGCTCAACCCACCTACGGGAACTATATTCAGATTCTTATTTATCAAACTCACGTATATAAAAGTTACGCTGCGTAAACTTTAGTAAAAGTCCATCACATTTCCAGAAAAAAGAAAAAATCTCAACGGTGTGAAAGTTATTCGTCCCACGGCAGTGGTACACCTAACCGTTCACTGACTGCGCGTGCGGATGCCTGTTCCGCCTCCCCGTAACGAATGCCTTCACGGCGATGTTGTTCCATCCGCTCCGTTTCGATAGCACCCGGTAGCAACGCCTTGTCGGTCCCTGGCAACGGTTCATGGGTTTCGCGGACATCATGGACCATCCGATCAACTTCGGCGTTGAAAACATCAGTTGGCACAACGGATGCAATATCTATTGCGAGGACCATACCGCCTTGTGGCGGTTGCCATTTTGCGGTGTCTTCCGGTGGCGGTTCAGTGAAGCCGGTGAGTCCTCCACCGAGCAGGTGTGCTATAGCGGTATAGCCGATGCTCTTGAAGAAAGCCGCAGGGATCATCGAAAGCAGGGCATCAAATTCGGGACCGCGTTGGTAATCCGCCATAATACAGGTTGCTGCGTCGAGCACGACCGGCGGTTCATCACCAGAGGGGATGGCGAAACAGATAGGTGGGTTGCCGAAATAACCGAGCTGCGGTTTCGGATTTCGGTTTCCAGCGTTGCCGTGGTTCCGGGATCCCTGTACCGAAAAACCGATACAACCGGCTTCGTTACACATCCGTGCGTAGTGCCCTGCAGATCCGTAGTGCCCAATATAGCGGACGAGTCCCATCCCGATACCGACTTCTTTCGCTTTAGTGATGGCGTGTTCGGTCGCACGGACCATCGGCAGGTAGCCGAGTGTGCCGTTGCCATCAAGCACAACCGCAGTTGGCGTTTCATGGATGACACGGATATTCGGGTTCGGATTGAGACTGCCGCTTTCAAAGCCGCTACAATATCTGTTAACAGTCTGTGTGCCGTGGCTTCGGACACCGCGTAAGTCAGAGTTGACGAGCAAGCGGCTGATGAGTGCAGCGTGTTCGTGGGTGAGACCTGCTTTCTCAAAGCAAGCGATCGAGAAGTTGAGAAGCCGTTCTTCATCTACCAAGACAAAATCTTCTGGTGGTCTGTTCATGTTTTTTCCCTATAAGTAATGTGGCGGTTATTCGTCCCAAGGCAATGGCACGCCTAACCGTTCACTGACCCCGCGTGCGGATTCTTGTTCCATCTCACCGTAACGGATACCTTCACGACGGTGGTGTTCTGTGCGTTCCGTTTCAACCGCGCCAGGTAGCAGTGCTCTGTCTGTGCCCGGCAAAGGTTCATAAGTTTCACGGACATCGTGTACCATCCGATCGACTTCGGCGTTGAAAACAGCGGTTGGTACAACGGATTCGATATCTATTGCGAGGACCATGCCGCCCATTCTGCCGCCACTCCATTTTGCGGTATCTTCAGGAGGTGGTTCGATGAAGCCAGTCAACGCGCCGCCGAGCAGACTTGCCACAGCAGTATAGCCAATACTTTTGAAGAAAGCCGCTGGTATGACTGAAAGCAGTGCATCGAAGTCGGGGCCGCGCTGATAGTCTGCCATAATGCAGGTCGCTGCGTCGAGCACAACCGGTGGTTCATCGCCAGAAGGGATGGCGAAACAGATGGGCGGATTGCCGTAGTAGCCGAGCTGCGGTTTGGGGTCTTGGTTGCCAGCGTTGCCTTGGTTCTGATACCCCTGTACTGAAAAGCCGATACAACCGGCTTCATTACATAAACGAGCATAATGTCCTGCGGATCCGTAGTGTCCGATATAGCGGACGAGTCCCATTCCGATGCCAACCTCTTTCGCTTTGGCGATAGCATGTTCAGTGGCACGCACCATCGGGAGATAACCGAGGGTGCCGTTGCCATCAAGCACGACTGCGGTCGGCGTTTCATGGATGATTCGGATGTCTGGATTGGGATTGAAACTCCCGTTTTCAAAGCCTCCACAATATCCGTTGACGGTCCGGGTCCCGTGGCTGCGAACCCCGCGTAGGTCGGAGTTAACAAGCAAGCGACTGATGAGTGCAGCGTGTTCGTGTGTGATACCGGCTTTTTCAAAGCAGGCGGTACTAAAGTTAAGAAGCCGTTCTTCGTCTACAAGGACGAAATCTTCTGGCGGTCGATTCATGTATTTCTCCTTCGCGTTCCCAAAATGATCAGAGTTTTGTCTATTCGTACCAACCCATGTTTCAATAACTATACCACAAAACTTGTAGGATGTCACATTTTTTCTGTAAAGTTGTTTTTCTCTCCCTGATTAGCGCAGTGCCATCTTGACTCACCTGTCTTTCTGTACAGATGTCTTTTTCTCCCTGATTAGCACAATGCCATTTTGACTCACCTGTGCAGTAGTCGTGCCATCGGGGGAATGCAACAACCACTTGGAACCACTTGGAATGTCAGCAGGCGTTGGGGTAAGTTTCCTCCCTGTTTCAGCATGCCACACCCGGACCTTATTTTTCCAATCCCCCGTCGCGATGATTTTTTTCCCATCCTTTGAAAATACCACAGTACGAACAGCACCGGGTCCCTTAAATATGACCCTTTTGCGTATGCCTGTCCTTGCATCCCACAAATATATCGTTCCTTTTTCGACAGTGTAATAGTCTCCACCGGTAACGATCATTTTGCTATCAGGAGAATAAGCGATGGGGCCTATATCATACTCACGGTTTTGAAGTAGCAAAAAAATGGTATCAATCAAACCAAAATGCTCAAGCGTTGCTTTATGTTTCCCTGTTTTCGCATCCCGTACCAGCACTCGATCATTGTATGAACTTACCACAGCAATCGTTTTACCATCAGGAGAATATGTGATGTTAAAAATGATACCATCTTTATCTCCAGTAAAAGTGTTTTGGAGTGCTGCTGTGGACACATCCCAAAAGTGGACCATTCCATCTTGATTCCCGGTAACAATTGTTTTACCATCAGGAGCATACGCGGCAGTGTTGATGCGCATATATCCTGTGAGTGTCGCTTTGGATTTACCTGTCGCGGCATCCCACAATCGCACTGTTCCATCTGAACTGCCCGTAGCGATAGTGTTTCCGTCTGGCGCGTATGCGACAGATTTAACGCGTTCTGTGTGCCCAGTGAGCGTAGATTTTAGTTTCAGTGTCTGCGTATCCCACAGTTGCACATTCCCATTTCCGCCGCCGCAGACAATGCTGTTGCCATCTGGAGAATATGCTAAGGACCTTACACCTCCGACTGCGGCAGCGAATGTCGTTTGATGCGTTCCCGTAGTAGCATCCCACAATCGAATCGTCCCATCGTAGCTGCCTGTCGCGATGATCTTGTTATCAGGGGAATATGCTATATAAGAAACCTGTTTTGTATGTCCAGTAAGCGTGATTTTGTGATTGCCAGTTTTTCCGTCCCACAAGTATGTTGTGTTGTCTTCCCCCCCTACAGTGGCGAAAGTTGGTCCATCCAAAGAGAACACAACTAAATTGACACCTTTTGGATGCGTAGTTCTTATGGGGATGCGCTTTCCCGTTTGTACATCCCATAAGCGGGCAGTGTTGTTAAACCCGTCAAAGGAGGCGGAGGCAATATAATTCCCATCAGGCGAAAAGGCGATGGATTTAACGCTGTGTAAGTGTCCGAGACGCATCTCTTTTGCTTCGCCAGTCGTGGCATCCCATACCTCTACTGAATACCTGGAACTGCTACTCGCGTTTCTCTTTTTCGCGCGAACACCAATGCCGATCCCATTGCCATCAGGTGAAAAAGCAAAAGCGGAGGGATATGTTATGTTCGGACGTTGTAGCAATTCCAATGCTTTTCCTGTTTGTGGATCGTGGAACCAGATGCCGATAGACGTTGAAATCGCCAGTTGACTCCCATCTGGAGAGAAGCGGATTTCGCCGAGGGCACCTCTGCCGATACGTGCTATTGCCCCTTCGGGTAAGCCGATTTGTGAGGAATCTTGTGCGGTTGATGGGAAAGAGCAGACTGAAACGGTAATTGCTGTGAATATGAGAAAAAAGGAAGTTTTCATGGTGAAGTCTCCATTTCGTATTCGCAAACATTTCATTTTCAAAAAGCCTATTGGATCGGTTCCTAACGTTATTTTTGTTGTAAAATGTTTCGGCTTCTTTCAGAAAAATCAGGTTTGCTAAACACATGAGCAATCCCTACACCCAAATCTACATACATATTGTTTTTGCTGTTAAAGGTTTGTGCCTAAGATCCGGTGCGGTTGATGAAGATTAATTTATTAATTCGGTAATTCCGATCTCTTTTCTGTCTGAATGCACGTCGCATTTGGGGTATTTGCTTGGGGTGTTTTGCTTGGGTATTTCTGCGGATTTCTGCGTGTTTCCCTCCTAACCGAACCGGTTTTGTTAGTAGCAACTTGGGTTATTTTTACGGATCAATTTGCTTGTGGAATTGCTTTTTGCCATCTTTGATGGTGAAAATTACCGCACTTTTGGTCGGATGGCGGTTTTCATCGTAACTGGCGATGGTTGTTGCCCCGATGTAGTTTTCTGTGGCGGCGAGTTGCTTACGTATTTCCTCGGGATCAAGGCTACCGGCGCGTTCAACAGCTTCAAAGAGCAGTTTAACAGCGTCGTAACTGACGGCGACACCACCGGTAGGTGTGGATTCATAGATAGATTCGTAAGTCTCAACAAACGCGCGTGCTGTCGGTTCATCTGTGTCTGGCGAGAAGTGTCCACTGAAGAAACTGCCTTCCACTTCAGCATCTTCATTATCGAACAGCAGTGTGCTATCCCATGCATCTGCGCCGAGGAAAATTGTCGGCTCTCCATCGGCGTTTTGCAATGGGATTGCCCGTGCCTGCCCCGTTATGAGTGCAATGTCCAGCGTAAAACCGGATATGAAGAGGGCATCAGGCTTCGCGGCTGCAATGCTTGTTAATTGCGCCGTAAAATCTGACGTGTTACCTTCATAGGTTTCATTTGCGACGATCTCGCCACCGAATTTGCTGAAGTTGAGTGCGAAAAATTCGGAGATACCTTCAGTATAAAGGTCGCCACTACGTGTGATAACAGCGGCGGTAGAGAGGTCGAGATCCGCTTTGGCAAACTGTGCCATGACGGCCCCTTGGAAACTATCTGTGAAAGATGCCATGAAGACGAAATTGCCAGCGTTTGTTACGTTTGGGTTGGTTGCGGTTGTGGTAACCATTGGAATTCCATGACGCTGTGCGATTGGACCCACCACAACAGCATGAGAAGAGCGGTTGGGTCCGATGAGGGCGATAATTTCGTCTTCAACAATAAGTCTTTCAGCGATTTGGGCGGAGACTTCCAGGATCGCTTCTGTGTTGATATGTCCAATCAACTCTACAGGTGTGCCGAACAGTCCGCCACGCTGGTTAATTTCTGTGACAGCCATCTCTGCACCGTTCGGATAGGTAACGCGTTCACCCGCAACGATAAAACCGACTTTAACAGTTGGCTCTTGTTCCGGTGTGACAACCTTTTGGATGCTGTCACATCCTACGTGTATTAATAGCAATATGCTTAAACTGACTAAGACTAAAAATTTGCACATTAGGGTACACTCCTTATACCAATTCTGATTGATGATTCCTCTTAAAAGCATCTACTGTTTTGGGTTATGCCCGGTTCGGTTTGATGAAGATTAATTTATTAATTCGGTAATTCTGATCTCTTTTCTGTCTGAATGCACGTCGCATTTGGGGTGTTTTTGCTTGGGGTATTTGCTTGGGGTATTTGCTTGGGTGTTTCTGCGTATTGCAAACGCTAAAATCCAATGCGAAGAAAGTGTTTCTTCGCGTACGCCGCAAATCGCGGCGCGCGCGGAGAACGCCGAGCGCGCTGAAAAGGCGACGCTAACTTCTACATGGCACTTCCTAAGAGATGCGGGCTGTCCGAAAAACAAGCTCTTCCTTCCGCGTCCTCTGTGGCTTCCGCGCCTTCCGTGATTCAGACGACAAGAGAATCCACCTCACACAAGAAACATAAAACAAGATGGCTATGATTCGCAAATGATGGTATTACAAGACCGTTTCCTTATAGAATACAGGGCTTACGCAAATTTAGCGCGCAGCGCGATATTTGAGTATGTTTAAGAAACACCCCAGCAAAAACACCCCCTAAAGAATCAACGGTATGAATGCCTTATGGGCATTCACCGCTCCTTATCAGGGGGACTTTAAGAGAAAACGCGTAAGTCCTAAGAATATTACGGATCAATTTGCTTATAGAACTGCTTTTCGCCGTTTGTGATGGTGAAGATGACCGCACTTTTTGCTGGGTGCCGGTTCTCGTCATAACTGGCGATGTTGGTCGCACCGATGTAGTTCTCCGTTGCTGCTATCTGTGCCCGGATCGCCTCACCGTCAAGACTTCCCGCTCTCTCAATGGCAGTTAGCATTACTTTTGTTGCATCATAACTGACAGCGTGTCCTCCGAGTGGTAACTCCCCGTATTCAGCCTGATAGGCTTCTACAAATGCTTTCGCAGTTGGTTTATCAGCTGCAGCGGAAAAATGCCCGCTGAAAAAACTTCCCTCGATCTCAGCGTCTTCATTATCTAACAAAATCGGATTGTCCCATGTATCTGTGCCGAGAAGGAGCGTCGGTTCGCCTGCGGCGTTGAGAAGTGGCAGCGATCTGGCTTGTTGTGTGATGGGTCCGACTTGGTAGACCCACCCTGCAATAAAGAGGGCTTCAGGGGCTGCCGTTGCGATGCGGGTCAATTGTTCAGTGAAATCTGTGTCCACAATTTCATAGAACTCTCTGGCAGCAATTGTGCCACCAGCAGCGGTAAAATTGGCAACAAAAAAGTCGGAGATACCCTCAGAGTAGATTTCACCGCTTTGCGTGAGAAGTGCGACAGAAGTCAGTCCAAGTTCCGTCCTTGCAAACTTTGCCATGACTGCCCCTTGATAGGCGTCTGTGAAGGCTGCCATGAAAACAAAATTGCTTGCGTCCGTCAGCGTCGGATTCGTTGCCGTTGTGGTAATCATGGGTAAACTGTGTTGTGTTGCGAGTGCCCCTATCGGAATAGCATGGGCGGAGCGGTTGGGACCCACAAGTGCGATAACGCCATCGTCAAGGATCATTCTTGAGGCGACTTCAACAGCGGCTTCGGGGGTAGGAATTCCGACTTCGGTTACCAATTCTACAGGTACACCGAGTAAACCACCAGTTGCGTTAATTTCTGCCACGGCTATTTTGGCACCGTTTGGGTAGGTCACCCGACTCCCCGAGGCGAGGAAGCCAATTTTAACGGTATCCATGGTCTCTGGCGCAACACCTTTTTCGGGGGTAACCACTTTTGAGATTCTATCACATCCAGCGAATGTCGCTATGAGTGCAAACACCCCAACAATAGTTAGCAATACATTTCTCATCTTTCTCCTTTTTGCTTGTATTATTCAACGGTTTTTGATAAAGTGGATAATAAATACAACGTTCATATATGTTAGGACTTACGCAAATTGAGCAAATATCGGATATTTAGACGCAAAAGCGGCAATTTTTGTCCATTAAACCCCCTAAATCCCCCTTATCAGGGGACTTTAAGAGGAGATGTGCAAGTCCTATATGTATTATCTTTTAATTTCGGGAAATAAGCAAGCGATTTTGATGAAATGGCTGTCGGCTATCGGTAGTCGATGAGAGGTCTTTGGTTAAATTAGACCCCTTTTAACGTTATATACTATGGAAAATTTGATCACAGTGATTGGGCGCGGTCATTCTGGGACGCGCGCTATTTCTCATACATTATACGCCAGTGGCGTTTTCATGGGGAGTCAACTGAACCCTTCCGGTGATAAGATTCCACCGCATGCGATGTATGATGCGTGCCGGGTCATGGCACAATATGTCAAATGGGAGGGCGGACTCTCGTGGGATTTTGATCCGCTCTTTACGATGCCGATCGATCCAGAGTTTGAACGGCTCATTAACACTTACTTGGCGGATGTCCTGCAGGATCCAGCTGCGCATAAAGGTTGGAAAATACCAGAAACGACCTTAGTTTATCCTTGGATAATTCGGATGTTTCCTAAGATAAAGTATATCCACTGGATTCGTGACCCGCGGGATTGTATTCGGGGCGGCCATAAAACGGATGACCTTCGGGATTTTGGGGTCGTGTATCCTAAAACGGACGACATCTATGAGAGACGCGCCATTTCTTGGATCTATCAATATAAACTCATGCAAGCAACACCGATGCCTAAGCATGTTATTCAGATCCGATTTGAGGATTTTGTTTTGGATCAGGAACGGATCCTCAAGGCACTTGAGGCGTTTTTAGGTATCCCGTTAGGTAGGATTATCGTGCGTCCTGACGCAGTGGCACGCTGGAAAAAAGATGTAGCAGCATTGGAACCCGGTGCATCCTTACCGCACTACGAATTTGAGTTTCTGAAAAAAGCAATTGTTGAAAACGGTTATCCCTTAACAGCAACGTAACAGAGAAAGGAACTATTATGTCAACGACTTACCGTGTAGGACTTGTCGGAACAGGTGGGATCGCTAAGGCACACGGCAACGCGTGTCAACAAGCACCGAGTGCTGAATTGGCGGCGATCTGTGATGTGTCAGAAAATGCGTTAGCCAATTTCGGTGAACGATTTGATGTAGCACCTGAAAACCAGTATCTCTCTTTAGACGAGATGTTAGACGCTGAGAATTTGGACATCGCTGTTATCTGTACGTGGGGTGCGTTTCACGCTGAAGTCGGTATCCAACTTGCTGAATCCCAGCAAGTCAAAGCGATTTTGTGTGAGAAACCGTTCACTTCAACGGCGGCGGAGGCGGAAGCGTTCGTCGGTGCAGCACAGGAAAACGGTGTTATCGTCGCAGAAGCGTTTAAATTTCGGCATCATCCGATGCACCTCAAGGCGAAAGAACTCATTGATTCAGGAGCAATCGGCGAGTTTAAGGTGCTCCGCAGTACCTTCTGCACGGGTGGTGGTGGCGGCGGTCCCGAAACCCGTAAACCGGAAGCGAATTGGCGGTTTAACAAAGCGAAGGGTGGGGGCAGTATCTACGATTTGGCGTGCTACAATATCCACCATGCGCGATTTATGTTTGGTGCTGAACCGATTCGGGTATCCGGAATGTCTCAAGCCGGGTTAGAAGTGGACGATGGTTCTTACCTACTGTTAGTATTCCCCGGTGAACGGGTTGCCCAGATTTCTACCGGTTTTAATTGTGCGGGTGGACAGTATGCCGAAATGGCTGGGTTAGGGGGTATGCTGAGAATTGATAGAGCTTGGAACAATGAGAACTCCGCTGTCAATATTGAGATGACGACACGAGAGGGCAGAGAAGTCATTGATTTTGAGCCGTGTTTCCAGTTCGCATTGCAATTGGAGCACATGTGCGAAGTTGTAGCGACGGGTAAACCGCACCGGATCTCACCCGAAAGCTGCGTGAATCAGATGCGCGTCATTGATGCTGCCTTTGAAGCGATGGCAACCGGACGGACAGTCGAACTCGGATAGCAAATTTTAACAGTTATCGGTTGGCGGTTATCAGTGTGTAGCGGTTGTGTTCGTTTCGTCTGCCACAAGCAACTCTTAACCGATAACTGATAACTGATAACTGAAAACTACTATGACAAATTTCACAGAGACAAAAGCACTTACCTTTGACCTGTTCGGTACAATCTTAGATTTAGGCGGTAGTCTTACGCCGTTCATCGCTGAATCGTTGGATGCTCGATCTTCTGATGTATCGGCGGATAATTTTTGGGAGCAGTGGCGTTACAGGCAGCGCATTGAACAGTATCAGGACACGCTTATGATGCTTGGGCATAGCGGCTATTTGGAAACGGTGCGGCGCGCCTTGCACTACACGCTGAGACGCAACAGTATTGATGCCTCATCCGATACGGTGCAAGAATTTATGCGCGGTTGGCAGCAGCTTTCTCCGTTTCCAGAGGTTTTGGATGCGCTGTCGCAGTTACAGTCTCGGTATCAGTTAGTCGTGTTGTCTAATGGGGATCCATCGTTTTTAGACTATCTCGTTACAGAACGGGTCGTATGGGATTTTGATGATGTGATCTCTGTTACATCGGTAGGTGCGTTTAAACCGCATCCGGCGGTCTATCGTGGTGCTGCGGGCAAGTTAGGACTTGAGGTCAACGAGTGCCTAATGGTCTCTGCGAATTCATTTGACATCATGGGTGCACGGGCGTGTGGTTATAAGGGGGCTTTTGTCAATCGTTATGAATTGCCGTATGAGGATACGCCGCACCAACCTGATGTAACGGTAGGAGATTTCACGGCATTGGCAGCAGCGTTATTATAAAGACTACGCCCTCAAGTGCAAAGATGATAACATATTTGTGAAAAAAAAAGTCAAGAAAAAGTCAAACAATTCTTTTTCTTGACGGATCTTGCCGGGAAACATATCTTTGGTCGTAGATAACGGATGTTACTTCATGATTACCATTTTTTCGGTTGCTGTGAAATCTCCTGCTGTTAACGTATAGAAGTATACGCCACTTGCAACGGATTCACCGAGTTGATTTTTGCCATCCCAATACGCTGCACGGGTCCGATCATGATAGATACCTACGGGCTGATGTCCGAGTGCTAAGGTTCGCACCCGTTTTCCATCTGCTGCATGGATCGTAAGCACAACATCCGCGGGTGCTGCCAACTGATAAGGTATCCATGTCTCTGGATTGAAAGGGTTTGGATAGTTTGCAAGCAGTACGGTCTCTTGCGGCGTTAGTACTGTGAGGAGTTGTTGGAGCATTAAAATGCCACGTTGGAAGGTTGGATCTGCAAGTCCGACCTGTTGTGCTTCACGTAGCCACTGCTGTACATCTCTTCTTGTGAACGGAATTGTCGTATTGCTTCTCCACGCTGCGGGCGCGCCTGCGGTGTCGGTTATCGCCCCTGCGACCAAAGTGAGGTCAACGATATTGACAACCTTATCTCCATTGACATCTGCTAAATTTTCACCTGTCTGCGAAAAGTTTGCAGCAACAAGGACCAAGTCTTGGACGTTAACCACACCATTGCCATCCACATCCCCTGTCGAAAGCGACGGTTCCGTTATTTGTCCAGTTTTAACGCGCGCGTACGAAATCCGACCTGCGCCATTAGTGAGGAGCACATCAGACAACGTCAGCATAGATGCTTTAGGGGCGACAACCTCAAACGTAACGGTAGCGAGTGTCCCAGAACCGCTGGCTTCGCCAGCAAGCGAGGTTGCCGCAAGTGTCACCCTATTCTCTGTATCAAGAACAGGTATCGCGAAAGCGTCCGATACCAGATAGTCTGCATTCGTACCCTCAAGATAACGGATGGCAGAGGGATCAAATCGGATGGTGAGTTGATAACCCGCCACAGTTCCAGCGTCTGTAATCGTAAGAGAGAATGTGAGACGCTCACCGATTGCAGGCGATGCGACGGGGGAAGGTGAAAAACCCACAGTCGCATAAGTATTGGTTGGCGGCGTAAAGTTCCACAAGAGCACTGTGCCATCTAAACTCCCACTCGCGAGTGTGTTCCCATCTGGACTGAAGGCGACGCTCAGGACACCACTCGTATGTCCGGTGAGTGTTTGAAGCTGTTCACCAGAGATCGTATCCCACAGACCGATGGTATCATCCAAGCTGACACTTGCGAGCGTATTCCCATCTGGACTGAAGGCGATGTTAAGGACATAATCGGTATGTCCAGTGAGTGTCCCCTTGTGCTCGCCGAAGGCGGCATCCCATAGGCGGATGGTGCCATCGTCACTCCCACTCGCAAGTGTATTCCCATCTGGGCTGAACGCAACGCTTCTGACGTAATCGGTATGTCCAGTGAATGTCTGCTGATGCTGCCCGGAGACCACATTCCATAGATGAATCGTGCCATCAGTGTTGCCGCTGGCGAGTGTATTCCCATCTGGGCTGAACGCTATGCCTAAGATGGCATCTGTATCCGTAATGAGTGTCTGCTGATGTTCACCAGTGATAGCATTCCATAAGCGAATTGTGGCATCTAAACTCCCACTTGCGAGTGTTCCACCATCCCGGCTGAACGCAATATCTCTGACAGTATCTGTATGTCCAATGAGTGTTTGCCGGTGCTGCCCGGAAGTAACATCCCATAGACGAATCGTGCCGTCGTCACTTGCACTCGCGAGTGTATTCCCATCTGGGCTGAACGCAACCACCCTGACCCAATCGGTATGTCCGGTCAGGATCTGCTGAGGGACACCAGAGGTAGCATCCCACAGATGTACTGTGCCGTCCGCGCTTCCACTTGCAAGCGTTTCTCCATCCGTATTAAACGCAACGCTACTAATATAATCTATATATCCTGTTAGTGTTTGTCTAACCCCCCCAAAGACGGCATCCCGCAGGAGGATCGTTCCATCTGCACTGGCACTCACGAGTGTTCCGCCGCTTGCGTTGAATGCAACACTCAGCACAGCACTCGTATGTCCAGTAAGTGTCTGCTGATGCTGCCCGGAGGTCGTATTCCACAAACGGGTAGTCGTATCCCCACTTCCGCTGGCGAGTGTATTCCCATCTGGGCTGAATGCGATGCTTAGAACAGCCCCCGTATGTCCAGTCAACGCACGTTGAAGCACGCCGAAAGCAGCGTGCCATAAGCGGATGGAGCCATCTCTGCTCCCGCTTGCCAGGTTCCCGCCAGTTACATTGAATGCAACACTATAGACAGCGTCCGTATGCCCTGTTAACACCCGCTGTTGTTCCCCGGAGGTCGTATTCCACAAACGGATAGTGCCGTCCCCACTTCCGCTGGCAAGTGTGCCGCCAGTTGCATTGAAAGCGACGCTATAAACAGTATCCGTATGTCCTGTGAATGTCTGCTGTTGTTCACCTGTGGCAGTATTCCATAAGAGAATCGTGCCATCCGCACTGCCACTGGCAAGTGTCAGATTATCCGTGCCAAAAGCGACGCTATAAACAGCATCCGTATGTCCTGTGAATGTCCGTTGATGTTCACCTGTGGCAGCATTCCACAGATGGACGGTGCCATCCCAACTACCACTTGCGAGTGTGGTGTTATCAGGGCTGAACACGATACTGCTGGCGCCCTCTGTATGCCTCGTGAGGAGCGCGACTTCCTCATAAGTCTGTGCATTATAGAGCCAAATACCGATAGAAGTTGCGACCGCCAAACGCGTACCATCTGGTGAATACTTTAGTTCGCTTATCCACCCTTTACCGAGACGTGCTTTGGCACTTTGCGGTAAATTGAATGTTGTGGGTTCTTGGGCAAAACTGTTCAGCGGGTATATGCTGAAAAAGATAAATAGTGTTAGAAAAGTCGAAAGTCGTATTTTTTTCATTAGGGGCTCTAAATTCTCCTGTGTTTGGCTTTGGGTAGATTCAGGACCAGACGAACACCTCGTTATCGTCGGGAGAATATCCGATGAAAACCGCCAATACAATTCGGGCGCGCGTGCCTTGCACAGGTGGTACTTCATGGATACAACGCGTGTTGAAAAAGTAGAGATCGCCTTGCTGCAGATCGACCTGATAGTTCTCTATCCCATTTTCAGCGGCATACCTGTCAAAAGTTTCCTCAGCGATATGGGGTTGAATTTCCTCAGACCAGAGACACCGATGCAGGATGGCTTGCGTGCCTTTTCCATTTTCGTCTGCATTTTGGACGCATAATACCCCTGCAAACTGGTGTTCAAAGCGGTAAACTTCATAATTAGTGCGCTGCTCTCGGTACTTGACGTGGTCAATGTGCGGCTTATAACTATGCGTTTCGTAATGGACTCTGAAAATGGCGGGACCGTAGCGTGCGCCATCAGGTTCGCGCGCGGTTTTTACTTCTTTTCCCGGTGAAAGTGCTGTGAGCGAGTCATAGATGAGGTCCACAGGATTATCAAACCCATCAAACAGGAAACTAAAGAGATGTTCTGTTGCCTCAGCATGTGCCAAGAATTTCGCCTTATCACTGCCTCGATTACCGAGGCTGGTGCCGATGTCAATTCGGGTGCGTTTATCAATGGAGTTGGTATCGGCTTCGTCGCGCATCAAGCCCATATTTGTGAACCGATTGATGAGCCCTTGGCACTGTGTCGGTGAATATGCATTTCGGAGAATGATAGCGGGCACCTCTGCTTGGGAGAGGGCATAAATCGGATCGCTATAGGTTTCGCAAACCGTTTCAAGGTCAGGCTCCGCTGGGAGCCAATTGCTTAGGGTGTTCATGAGAACCTCCGTCCTGAACTTCGTAGGGGCAAGGTAACCGCGCCCCTACTAACACCGCTGCATACGTTTAGAAACGCGGGTTGAAGAGGTAGTCGTAATCATCTATTTTTGCGTCAACGAAGTCAAGAAACTCAGCATTGTGGTCAAGATCGCTATCCTCAAAGGCGGATTCGCATCCAGTTTTATACTTCAGTTTACGGTTGGATCCGAGCCAGTAGACACGGTGAATCATTGCTATCATGTGGCGGGGCTTGTCGGATGGGTTAGGGACACCTCGGTGCCACAGTCGCATGTCTCGAATCAGGACGCTTCCCTTCTTCGCATTTCCACGGATCGGTGGCGCGATTTTACGGCGTGCTTCCTCCTCTTCTGCCTCTATGCCTCGTCCACTGACCACCAGATGTGAGCCTGGCCAGAGTTCCACACTGCCGTTCGCCTCTGTTGTATCCTGAGGTGAGATATTAACGACAACCTCTGTTGTCGGGTGTGCCACCTCTTGATCGGGCCACAGGTGCGCCCCGTCTCTGTGGAGCGGTTGGGTTGTGCTACTGGGACAGTTCGTGTTGCCGTTGTAAAAGTTATTATAGAGACCGGGACCGAGCAGTTCCTGTGTCACTTGTATGACATAAGGGTTCGCGACGATGTCTCTAAAGATATATGGTGCGAAAGGTGGAGGCCCCTGCTGAAGGTGTCCCTTAAGTCCACCGGCACCGCCCCATTTTTCGGCATTAATCAGGATCTGTGAATCGGCATCCATTCGTTCGCGAAGCATATCTAAGTGTTGATGGCTAACAACGTTTTCTAAGACCACGTAGCCATCAACACGGATTGCATCCACTGCTTGCTTGACGTGTGCCTCCGAGAGTTTTCCCGCTGCTAATTCTTTAGGTTGAACTGTTATCTCCATTGAAAAACTCCTCGTAAAGTGCTTGAACAGCAGTCTCCATATCTCCAGATTTTATGCCAAACATCATGCTAACTTCGTTAGAACCTTGATTAATCATCTCAATGTTCACGCTGGCACCGGCTAACGCTTTTGTGGCGCGGGAGGCAATGCCGACAGTGTGGCGCATCCCTTCACCTACAACCATAATCAGAGCCAAGTCTCGTTCTACGAAGACATCTTCAGGTGCAAGTGTTTGTCGAATCTGTTCAATAACCCTTTTTTCTTTCTGTACCGAGAGGTTTTCTTCACGGATAACGACTGACATGTTGTCTATACCGGACGGAACGTGCTCAAAAGAAATCTCTTCGGCTTCGAGTATCTGTAATAACCGTCGCCCGAACCCAATTTGACGGTTCATAAGGTATTTGCTGAGGTATATACAGCAGACATTCTCCATTGCAGCAATACCAACAACCGGAATATCTGTTGATTTGCGGTCCGGGAGGATCCGGGTACCATCTGCGTCTGGATTGTTCGTGTTTCGGATGTTGACGGGGACATGTGCGCGATAGACCGGTTCAAGTGCTTCATCATGGAACACGGAGAATCCGGCGTAAGAGAGTTCACGCATTTCACGATAAGTTAACTCGGCGATCGGTGCCGGATCTTTAACGATAGACGGATTCGCTGCAAACACGGAGTCAACATCAGTAAAGTTCTCATACACCTCTGCCCGAACAGCACTCGCGAGGATAGCGCCTGTGATGTCTGAACCCCCACGTGAAAAGGTGACAATATTGCCTTGCCTCGAGTAACCGAAGAAACCGGGGAAGATAGTGATACCCTGCCGTTCTTGCAAAGTTCGTAGACGGTTATACGCTTCCGGTAAGACTTGTGCATTGCCGGGTTCATCGGAAAGCAATAGACCCGCGTCCTTCGGATTTACATAGTAGGCATCTATCCCGCGTGCTTGTAGCACTTGTGCGACGAGACGTGCACAATTATCTTCTCCACCTGCCTTCATTGTATCCATGTAGAGGTCGGCATCGGTTGTGCTGTTCTCCAAACGCTCTGTTAGATCGTGGGCAATAGGCTCAACAACCTCGGTAGAGAGTCCCAATTCAGAAGCGATACTTCGGTAACGTTCAACGACTTCAGCGCATTCCGATGCACCGAGTTTTCCAGCGAGGCGTTGTGATGCCGCGGCAATAAGCAGATCGGTTACTTTGATGTCTTGGCTGTGTCGTTTTCCGGGTGCGGAGACGACAATAAGGCGGCGTCCAGGGTCAGCGGTGATGATGTCACAAACTTGGCTCACTTGTTCCGCTGAGGCGAGGGAACTCCCGCCGAACTTAGATACTTTTAACAATCCGGATCCTCCAATTTCTTCTATTCAGTTTGCATTGTTGGGTTTCGCTATACTTCTTTTGACGAACGCGTCATGGAAAAGCAGAATTCCGCGTGTGAACTAACTGTCTCGGTTATTTACCGCTCAACCCAACCTACGAAATACTGTATCCTCCAACAATTTTTAATTTCTGTAACAACGTGAAGTCGTTTAGGGTTTCAGCGTGAACACCCTATTTTTTCAGATGCGAAACGTGGGTGCCTTCGGCTGGCTGAAACTGTTGTGAATTTTCGCCCTTGTAGTGACATATAAAACTCCGTCGCCACCGGTCGCGTGTCTTATTCATGTAAGAACCGTGAATAACTTTGCCATCAAAGAAAAGCGCATCACCGGGAGACATGTCAATTCCGAATTCTTCAGCGTTCTCTGGCTTAACGGCTTGAACGTTTGTAAACGAAATAGCGGTATCCGCTGCTTCAACAGCGAACAATCCGTGTTGATGGGAACCTGGGATAAGCACCATGCGTCCAACGGCTTCGTCGGATGTATCCAATGCGACCCAAACGCCGATAAGCGGGTCTATGGTGATGTACTGTTCATCTTGATGTAGTGCCTGACCTCGTGCCCCGGGCGGTTTGAAGTAGATCATTGTTTGTAACAGCACCGGCGTATCGTCAATCAGTTGTTGCGTAACGGTAAGGAGGTTGGTATCGGTTGCCCATTCTTGGGTTAGTTCGTCCCAGTTGTGCATATTAATCATACGCGGGAATTGGTGATTTGGGTCATCGGCGTGATCGGTTGTGCCGCCGGAGTCGCCGGGTTTTGGACCTTCTGCGCGGCGTTTCATATAATGCCCACGCATCAACGTTACTGTGGCTGTGTCAAAAATATTTGGAACTACCACGAAACCTTGTTCTTTATAATGGTCTCGCTGCTGAGGGGTTAAAGGCATGGGCACATTCTCCTACAAATCGCGTGTCCGTTTCGGATAATGTTTTCGAGTCTGTCTTTTAATTTTATGGCAATTCTGGATATTTGTCAAAGTTTTTTCGCTCTGCGTATAGAACGTCGGTTTTCTGTAAAAAGATTCAACGTGACTTTCTCAGGAAAATGTGTTATATTAATGCAGAATCTTATTTTATCGATGGAGTAAAATTTTTGATGAATAACGAATGGGTTGTTTACGAAGGGAACGAAGGTCCCGGAAAAGGTAAACATATTGTCCTTGTCAGTGGTGATGAAGAGTATCGCTCTGAAGAAGCGTTGCCAATGTTGGGGAAGGTATTAGCCACACACCACGGGTTTAAATGCACGGTGCTGTTTGCGATGAATCCTGAAACAGGTGAAATCGATCCGGAGGTGCAGACGAACATTCCCGGGCTTCACAACTTAGAATCAGCGGATATGATGGTGCTGTTCACACGTTTCCGCGAACTGCCCGATGAACAGATGAAATATGTCGTTGACTATACGAATGCTGGTAAACCCGTGATGGGACTCCGGACAGCGACGCACGCTTTCAGTTATAGCCGTGACCTTGAGAGTCCGTATGCAAAATATAGTTTCAATAGCAAAGATTTTGAAGGCGGGTACGGCAGGCAGGTGCTTGGTGAGACGTGGGTTAACCACCATGGACACCACGGTAAAGAGAGCGCACGCGGTGTCATTGACGAAGCGATGCAGGACCATCCGATCCTCAAGGGCGTTGATGATGTCTGGGGTCCGTCTGATGTCTACGGCATTAACGATTTGACGGGTGATTCTCAAGTGCTTATCCATGGGCAGGTGCTGGTCGGTATGGATCCGACAGATGCGCCGAAACCGGATACCATCACAATGCCGATGGTGTGGATTAAAACCTATACAGGCGATGAAGGGAACACTTCGCGTGTCCTTAACACGACAATGGGTGCCTCTGTTGATTTAGAGAGCGAAGGACTTCGGCGTCTCCTTGTCAACGGGTGTTATTGGTGTATGGGGATGGAGGACGATATTCCCGACAAAAGCGTTGTCGATTATGTCGGGGATTATGAACCGACGTTCTTCGGTTTCGGCACGTTTGCAAAGGGTGTCCGTCCGGAAGATCATGCAATGTAGGGCTAACGCTTTTGGAATCTTTAAATCGTGTAGGGCGGATTCTCGCATCCGCCCTCTGCTATTGTTAGATAAATTAGAAGTTCCTACGAACCAAAGACGCAGTTTGTTCCCCGATGTAATGTCATCTATTCTTCTGCAAGCGCGATGTGAAATATCCCACGATCTTTGATGGCACTATAGAGTTTATCGTTAAGGACAGCGAGATCAACAGTTTCACCGAGTGCCTCTGAGGAAACTTGTTTCCATTGATTACGGGTATCCAAGCGGTAGGCTCCGATATCGCTAACACCATAGATTATAGGACCGTCCACAGCAAATCTGTCTATGATCGGACGCGTACCCGCACTATCGGTTAGCACGCGCCAGTGGGCACCAGTTTCTGAACTTAAGACCCCTTCATCTGTTGCGACATAAACTGTTGAATCGACGAAGGTTATCTCATTGAAACAGGTAAAGTGGAACGGTAGGCTCGGCGTAACATCTCTCCAGCTGCTCCCTTCATCAAACGACTGAAACAGCTTACCATCGCGTTTACCGACGTAGATGGTTTCCCTCGAAACGGCTAATTTGAGATCCTGGCTGTCGTTGTCATAAGACTCTTGGCTCTTGTCTGTTAATCCTGTGTTTGTCCATTCCAGATCACCAAGTCTCCTCTTAAAAAGCGTCCGTTCGTATTCAGCATAGAACACATCGTCACAGACTACGACTGTTGTGGCTTTCTCGTCACAGGTTACGACTGTTGTAGCTTCCTCGTCCTTTCTAAGTGCGGGAGGTGGAATGATTGATACGACTGCGTGATGCTCTTTTTTAGAACCCTCGGATAAGTGAGCCTCTTTCGCTGCCTCG
>PYJC01000167.1 GCA_003635255.1 Candidatus Poribacteria bacterium
TGTCGTTCCGGTGAGAACCAACCGACCTGATTGGAATACGCCATCTGTAGTGTACCGAGTGTGCCATCGTCTAATAGCGATTTTAGTTTCATATATCCCGGATTGAACCGCATCATATAGGCGACCATCAGGAGGACACCCGCATTTTCAGCGGCGGCGACCATCTCATCACCTTCAGCAACGTTACAACACATCGGTTTCTCCATCAAGATGTGCTTGCCAGCATCAGCCGCGGCACGTGTGATTTCGAGATGTGGACGCGGATGGACGCACACATCAACAGCGTCTATGTCCGATCTATCAAGGAGTGCGCGATAGTCTGTGTAGGCATCTGCGCCAAACCGATCTGCTTGTTCGTTGGCGGATGCTTCGTTGATGTCAGCGATCGCGACGATGTCAGCGCGGCGTGCCGGTTCCTGATAATAGGGTGCGTGAAGACCTCTGAAGATGCCGCCACATCCGATAATACCAACTCTGATTTTATCCATTAAATTTCTCCTTTAGCCCTCCTACTTTAATGTTCCGATACACAGATGAAGTTTAATAATAATTCGGCAATTCATCAGCATCCTCTTACTGTAGGAGCGAGCTGTGCTCGCGATGCCGATTTTTTAACCTTCATGCGTGTAACTACTACTCTTAAGGATAGGAGGCGTTTCCTCATTCTCTAAGAGTGCGAGTGCCTCTGCGATGATTGCGTGTTGCAATTCTGGATTGTTCGGTGCACCGAGCGGATACCCAAATCTATAAGGTACAGATAACGCACGTGGCGGCTTCACCCTTTTCGTTATGCTTTCATCAAGCGTTATGGAAACGGTCGATATGCCTGCCGCTTCAACAGCACATTGTATCAATCCTACAGACTGATTACACACCGGTCACACAGGCGTTAAAAAAGCAACATCTACACCGTCAGTTTTAAGCATTTGCCCGACTTCAGGCGCGGTTTTTTCAATGAGTGGTTTCGGTTTTGTGATGGATCCCATAAAACTGAAGTGCCTATCGTTGAGTGAACCGATCTTACCTGCGTTTTCTAATTCTCGAAATCGATCCAGTGGGAATACCAAGTTTATATCACTCTCTGAGCCACTTGCGTCGAAAGCCTTACTTCTGTGTCCAAGTGCAAGGACTTGCGTCTCGATTGTATTCGGTATTTCTCGGTACGAACAATCACCCCCAATAATCCTATCGTTATAAGGCAGTTGTTCTTGAAGGTGTAATCCAGCAGTTGTAATGAGCGCGACACGGCATCGGCTTAATGCCTTGTGAAGGGGTGTATTTGGAGGTGTACCACCATAGGACTTGACCGGGTATGCCCGCATAAAGAACCGGTATAAATTGTCCAACTTGAACATGGAACACACCTCGCATTAGCCGTTCGCGAAGATAAGCCGGGTCCTGTTCTGACACGGGAATTGTATCGTCTGTCCGGTGATACCGCTTTCAATCGTAGCGAACCCGATTTCGTTGACAGCGGTATAGTCATCCCGTGCACAATGCGGTAGGGGGCCACCATCAAGATAATCGGTAATCTGTTTGTATGCGACTTTAAATGGACTGGCGTTTTCGGGGAGATCAAGCGTAGCGTTATCAACCAATTTACCCGCTTTATGGACAGTTGTACCGCTATAAAATCCTGCCTGAACGCTGCCTTCGTCGCCGAGGACATCAACGGAGAAACCGCCGCGTGTCCCGTGGTTTCCGACATGGAAACCGATAACACCGCTTTCAAATTGGATGGTTGAACCGATAATCGCGGGTTCAGGTTCGTAAGACTCTGGCACATCACCGCCGCCCGAAACGAAGCCGGTCACGGCAACCGGATCATAACCAGCGAACTGACAGATCATGTCCGTTGTGTGGATAGCGAAAGAGAGCACACCACCGCCGCAATACCCGATAACGGTTTGCACCTCACCGATGAGTCCGTCTTTGATGAGCGATTGGAGGCGGATCAGATGCGGTCCCCAGTGTCGTGTATAGTCCACAACGATGGGGATACCTTTCGCGTCAGCCCCCGCGGTCATCAAGTCAACCTCTTCAAGGGAACATCCGGCGGGTTTTTCGAGGAAGATGGCTTTAATGTCTGCTCTCAAAACGTTCTGCATCACCTGAAAATGATGCGGTCCGCGGACACAGACAGCGACGATGTCTAAATCTTCGCTTTCAAGCATCTGGACATCTGTTTCATAGTAGTTAATGGAGTTATCTGGGAACCCGGGTCCCCACGTCTGTTGGAATTCCGCTTGGCGTTCTGGGGACATATCCGCAACTGCTACTAACTCGGTCGTCTCACAAAAACGGATACCGCCTGCGTGGCAATACGGATAAGCGTCATCAGGCGTTGAGTAACGGGCGGCGATGCTGCCTAACCCGATAATACCGACACGATACATTGGAATTTCTCCTTTTCCGAGGGTTGCCTAAGAGAATAACATAAACGCGGGAAATTGGCAAGTCGGATAGGAGAATTGGCCAGAGCCATTCAGTTTTTTGAGTATTTTCGCGGAAGCATCGCGAGCAAAGCTCGCTCCTACAAGGGAGCGTTTTATGCGAAAATCGAAATTATGGGACAATTGAATGGCTCTGAAGAATTGGCAGAATTTGGCTTCCTCACTTCGTTGTATGTGGGTTTTGCTTCAGCTTGCCCCAAAGGCTCGTCCGGGTGTTCGCGGTCGGAGAAACGGCAAGGAAACCGGAGGGCACCCACGCCGGAGAAGAATCCATCGCTTCATGCTTTGTGATTTGGCGAGGATTTCCGCCACCATTCGGTGTAATCAGGTAGATGTTTGCATCACGATTCGGGTTACCCCATGGGCTTTCAAGTTCCGATTCGTAGGCAATCCAGCGTCCATCCGGCGACCACGCTGGATTTCTACTCCAAGTTTCCAGCGGTGACACTCGCCGACTGTCTTGGCCCTTAGCACTCATGACATAGATACCTCTCGAACCCTGCCATTTGAGTCTGTCATAGGCAATCTGTTCACCATCAGGTGACCAACTTGGCGTTACACCCCAGGCAAGTTTTCTTACATTTCTTCCTTCGGTGTTCATGACATAGACATCACCGCTGTCATTCCGGATGGAATAGAAAGCAATGGAGCGACTGTCTGGTGACCACGCCGGTGCTGAGTTATATCTGCCTTCGTTTGTGAGTCGTTGTAAATTCTCACCGTTAGCATCCATTTTGTAGATGTCATAATTCCCTGGCTCGTCGCCTTTCCTGTCGGATGCAAAAGCGATCCATTTCCCGTCAGGGGACCAAGAGGGGCTACGGTCACTTGCTGGGTGATTTGTCAACCGGCGAGTCTCATGTTTATTTAGATCCATCACGTAAATTTCGCCCTTACCATCTCGGTGCGAAACGTAAGCGAAGAAACGACCGTTTGGTGACCAAGTCGCGGAATGGTCTGATGTCGGGTGATTGGTTAGGTTGCGGAGATTTTTCCCATCTGTATCAATGACATAAATCTCAAGGTCTCCTGATCGAAGTGATGTGAAGGAGATATACTGCTTGCCAGGTCCTTGCGCACTGAGATCCATACCAAACAGATTGCTACTTAACACCAACGCGATGCCAAACGCTAAGTGTGCATATTTTGTTTTCATTTACGAATTCCTCCAAAAAATTAGTCTGCCGCAGTTAGGCAGTTTATCAGAGAAGTATAGCAAATATGATGCCAATTCCTAACCGACGCATATATCGGGCTGCATCTTTGGTTTTCAGTCCCGTGAGCCGTTGTTCGGTCAAATTATGGATGGCGTTGTCCATAATTTGAACGTTATGATTTTGGATGGGTTGTTGTATCGGTTGAATTTGGGCTGTAATTATTGTAAAATAGATATTAAGTCTTATGAGCCTTACGTTTTACATAACCTATGAAGATTAAGAATTTAATCGGGTAATTTCTTGTGAAAGTCCGGTGCAGTTGATGAAGATTAATTTATTAATTCGGAATTTGGATCTCTTTTCTGTCAGAATCGCGGAGAACGCGGAGAACGCTGAAAAGAATACGCTAACTTCTACATTGCCTTTCGTCCGAGATGGATGCTGTCCGAAAAACAATCTCTTCATTCCGCGTCCTCTGTGTCTTCCGCGCCTTCCGTGATTCAGACGACAAGAGAATCCACCTCACAAAAGAAAACATAAAACAAGATGTCTATGGTTCGCAAATTACCGATTTATTTTCTTAAACTTCATCAAACCGCACCTACTGGGTTTGGAGGAACATAGAATTACCCAAATATTTTATTAAACTTCATCTGTATCCATGGAGAGTAAGTAGATCCCATGCGACTTTTAGTATCAATCCATCTTATTTTTTCTGTTGTTGGTGGCATCGCGGCCGCCGATCCGTGGCTGTGTGGAACACCACTCTTGCACCAAGAACACCTCGCGCAACACCCACCTGAAGCAGTTGCCGCTGCGCCTGCCGCACCTGTTCAAATCGGACAGACAGAGCGATTTTTTATTCATATTCCAGAGGCAGAGGTAACGGCTACCTGTATTGCTAAAAGTGAGCATCTTTACGTCTATATCGAAAATTCGGTACGCGATATGCTCACCGATGCCGAAGCCATCGCAATTGCAAAGGAATTCGATACACGCATCTACCCGAACGTCCGAAAATGGATGGGAACGGAATGGAAACCCGGAATTGACAGAGACAATCGCATCACCTTGCTCATGCACGATGTCGGTATGAATGGCTCAGGACTCGAATATGGCGGTTATTTCGCACCTGCTGATCAGTTGCCGACAGCACCGAACAGCAACCGACGTGAAATGCTCTATATGGACATTTTCCAGTTCAAGGAACGTTCCCGACACACTTTCTATAGCAGTCTCGCGCACGAATTTGCGCATCTCGTCAACTGGTTTCAGAACGGTGGCACAACCGATCAACGGTGGTTAGAAGAAGGCACAGCAAGTTTTGTTGAGTGGGCAGTCTACGGTAACGTGCATACCATCTTTGTTGATGGCTATCTCAAAAACCCTGGTGTCTCGCTCGCTTATGCGAACACGTGGGATGTCTATTACGGCGGCGCATTCCTGCTCATGCTCTACCTTTATGAACAGTATGGCGGATCCGAGCTAATCCGTGGTATCATCGCGACAGATGCCCTCGGCGAATATGCGATTGATGCTGCCTTGATAGGCAGTGGGAGAAATGAACGTTTTGCGGAAGTCTTTCTAAATTGGGGACTCGCGAATTGGGTAAACGCTCAGGCGAAAGGCAAAACGCTCGGCTATTCCGCTTTGAAGCATCGAAAGGTAAGTGCCCAGGTACCGCGCGTCTTCAACTATCCACGCGTAGGTAACAATATTAGCATCGATCAGTGGAGTGCCCACTATATTCGCTTTGAAAACTTACCTGAAACCCTCAACCTTTTAGTCAGCGGCACTGATTCTGGCAACCTCTATGCAACGACGCTCTATCTGTCGCCCAACGGACGCGCAATTGTTAAACCCATCCGCTTTGATACTAAAAACAGAGGACACATTCGACTCGAACAACTTCAGCAAAACGGTGAAATCGTGCTGATGGTAACAGCAGATGCACCGCAGATTGTTCAGTATCTCGCTGAAGATATGCCTACCGATTTTGAAGTCGGGGCATCACGTGAACGGACATCGGATACTATACCTGATTCTGTAACGTACGCCATCGGCAATCGCGCCCAACCGAGTATGTTTCGGACTGATCTCAAGCCCGGAACACAGCTCAAACCGATGACCCAAATCCATCTCGCAAGCGACTATACCGATGTGACAATGGGTGGAACAGATGTCCCCTACCTTTATGCAGCGAGCCATTGGGGCTTTGAAATCTTCTCACTGACCGAACCGGCAAAGCCTGTCCGCGTCGGTGAAATCGCCACACCCGGACGGGCGCAATCCGTGGTCGTTGATGGCGATACCGCTTACGTCGCTGACGGTGCCGCAGGCGTACACGTTATTGATATTGCGCGCCCAACAACGCCCAACGTTATAAAGACACTTGGTGGATTCGTAGATGCACGTAAAGTCCAGATTGCCGACGGAAACCTATATGTACTTGATCGTGCACGTGGGATGCTCGTTTACAATCAACACGATGTCCGCAACGTCCAAATACCCAGACCCCGGCGTTTCTTTCGGACTGGCGGCACACCCATTAACGTTGTTATCCATGACGATACCGTCTACTTGAGTGATGACAGACACGGGTTGTATATCCTTGAACCGAGTCCTTTCGGTAATTTCGACTTCCGCAGTATTGTCCCGATTCTTGCTGCCGCTTACGAAATTGATGAGACGAAAGATGCCGCGTACGCTTACGTCGCTTCAGGCAATCTCACTTTAGTTGATGTTACGGATATCCAAAACCCCGAAACAGATTTTCGCTTAAATACACCCGGACTCGCAACCGGGATTCAACTGCGTAACGATATTGTCTATCTCACGGATCAACAGGCGGGGTTACATATTATGGATGTGCGTAACCCACAACAGCCACAGCGAATTGCCTCACAACCCACGTTCGGCAATGCAACGGATATAGTTATCCGAGAGACATTGGCTTATGTCGCTGATGGAAAAGGCGGTATTCAGACGATTGATGTTAGCACCCCTGAATCACCAGAGTGGTTACACCGCCATGCATTTGGTGGCACGGTTCATGGACTTGATGTTATAGAAACAGCGGAGGGTGAGCGGACTGTCTATGTGGCAAATGGGGTGGACGGACTGCGTACCCTCGAATTTACGACCCCTTATCACGGCACTTTGACCCAGAGCCTACCCTTGCCCACAGGGATGTCTGCTTTTGACGACCCGCTTGAAGCTGCAAGCTGCACAAAAGTTCGCGTACAGGATGGATACGGCTTTGTCGCAGCTGAGACAGGAATGTTCATCATTGATCTCGTGCGAAATACAATTGTGGCACATATACCGACATCCGCGCCTGTTTCGGATATTGCGCTGCACGGCGGCTACGCCTACCTTTGCGCGGAATCCTTGATTGTCGTTGATAGTCGAGCACCCCAACAGAGTAGAATTGTATCGGAACGCGACGTACATGGAAGTGCCTATCGTATTGTCATTGACATGTCTTCACCTTCACACGCCTATGTCGCTGCGCTTGAAGGTGGACTGCATATCTTTGATATAACAGCGCCTGCTGTGCCGCGTCCTGCTGGGAATTACGCTACGCAGGGAAATGCAACGGGTGTTACATTCGCAAAAGAACGTGCGTATTTGTTGGATAGCGGCATCGGCGTTGTCGCGCTTGATGTGTCTGAACCGGATGAACCGAAGTTGCACGGTGTATATGAGAATGAGGCACTCCCACTTGATGCACAGGTCGGCGGAAACTATCTCTACCTGCTTGATAGCGAAGGCATTCAACTGATTGACACACGTACACTGACAGCGACCTCGTCCGTTGTTTACAACAGCCGTGAGCTCTGGTTTCCGTCCGAATTGAAGTTAACAGACACCGCCCTCTATATCGCCGACCTGTATCAAATCCGTATCTTTCGTGTACATCCAGAAGGTTATTCGCTTGCCGTGGAGGAGACGACACCGTCTGACTGGATACCCGATGTGCTTCTTAAGGCTACGCCAGTCAATCGTTTAAGCCAAAATTTCCCAAACCCATTTAATCCAGAGACATGGATTCCGTATCAACTTGCCTCAGATGCGAATGTGTCACTCTCTATATACGATGCGCAAGGAAAACAGATTTACACGAAAAGCCTTGGCTACCGCAAATCGGGTTCGCACACCGCCTATTGGAATGGACGTAATGCTGTTGGTGAGAACGTCGCAAGTGGTGTATATTTTTATTCTATCCAAGCCGGAGATTTCCACGCGACCCGAAAAATGTTCATCCGACGGTGATTGCCATCCTCGCTCCCGGTATCCGATGTTTTGTCGACAACCGTTCCAGCAAGTTAGTCTTAACCCAAGCTGCCACCTTTCCTAACCGAACCTACGCAGAGTGTCCTATTAATTCTAAACTTTACTATAAATAGTCCTGAAGTTAGAACGGCTTTACATTGAAATTTATTTCTTGATCATATTATAATCATATCAATTCATTAATAATAATATCATTGTAAATAATACAAATGATTTAATATGATTTTTTCGATATTTTTTATCTTGGTAGCGACTGGGGTTAGTCTTATGGGCTTGATTCAGATAACGAATGGATAGCAAAAATTTTGTAACGCAAATTGACAAAAAGACGTTGAATAGAATTAGTCCGATAGAATCTGGCAACCTTATATTCGCGCTGAGTTAACACATAATATAGAGAGATTTTCAAGGAGAAGGATAACATGGCTAGGAATAGCGTAACAGGGCGTTTCCGAGATATTGAGATAGCATTTACCATCGACGGTGATGCCACCATGATGAGTGTACGGAATCTGGTTAACGAAGAGAAACGGGTCCGTGTGATGTACCAGAAACTTGCGGCGAGTGGACTTGCCAATTGGGCGAATTTCCAGTTAACCAACGCGCCTGTTTTGCGCCGCCTTCCAACAGAGATTCTTGAAGCATATCGCTTGACCTTCTTTGTTGATGATGCTGACCCCGTTTCTGCTCGTATTGAAAAAATAGTAGATGAATTGAACGCACTCAAACCTGAGCTGCCAGCGAAGGAGACACCGGAAAACACCCCGGAATTGAACGGACACAACACCGAATCAATAACGGCGGATCAGGACGAAACTCGTACACTCGCAGTGAAGCCTCCAGAAGAGCCTACAGCCGTACCCGCTACACCCGCTTTAGAGACGCATAATAGCCACGGAGACGAAACTCTCGTACCTGAGGACGAAGCAACGCAGCAAATAGAAGCGGCAGTAGAGGATATCCTCCAAGCAGAGATTTCGGAACTTGTAGGAACCAGTATGGACGAAAATGAACTTCCCGAATCCGATATTGAAGCAGCAGAACAGGTAGAAACAGTCCCACCATATACCTCAGAAGCAGACACTCCAGAATCGGTGGTGCCAGAGAATGGGCAAAAGCCGGAAGGAAAACCCACGCCTACACCGATCGTAATGAAACTCCCTAAAACTCAGAACGCCGTGCCTGTGTCACAAATTGTGGATTCCAACTTAGAATTCAGGATCACAGTTCCAGCCCTTCCACCAAGTGTACGCATAGAACAACGAAAAGCACAAGCAGAAGCACATTTAAGTGCCGCCGCTTCAAGACGGAAAGAGAAGGGTGTTTTTGGACAACTCGCTCAAGCGTTAGGACTCACCGCTGGCGGTAGACGCGGTAAAGCTTATTATCGGGAAAAAGGCGAAGCTATTCAGAACGAATTCCAAGACCAACTCGCCAAATTGGAGAGAGATTACAATGAAGGATATGGACTCAATCTCCTTAATTGGGACATCGATAAACTCGACGAAGAAGAAATCGCAATCCTGCTCCTCAACCTTATGGTAAACGAAGTGATCGCATGGCAAAAAGAGACTGGGCGTCCTACGTCTGAAACTGAGCAGCTCGTCCAGACGCTTGCTGACGTGGATACACGACTCAGGCAGACACTCAAGCAGACGCGCGGTGCTGCTACACCGTCCCCAACACTGTTTCCAGATCTTCTCGCCGAAAACGAACGCGATTTGGAGAAAATCCAAAACGAATGTGATGCGTATCTCCAGCGTTTTGCCAGTAAACTCACTGAACAAGAGAAAGACCACGCCGTGAAAATTGAGGTGCTGATGTTCAAAAAGTTCCTCATTGAGTTTATCCGAGATTACCTCTTCGTTGAAGTTGCAAAGAGTACACAGGGAAACGAGTTGCCTGAACGCCTCAATTGGTTTCTGGATCTCGTCAATTCTGAAGTTATCCCAATTGAAGTCGGAAAAACGAAGGTTTCACCTAAGCATCACAAGGTGAAAAGGGCATGCGCCAGCGAGTTTGAAGCAGGCACCATCGCTGAAATTGTCACACACGGATTGCAATCCAAGGATGGAAAACGGATCAACCAGATGGCTGTTGTCATTGAAGCGGAGTAGAACGAATGGAGACAAGCGAACGTTTAGTTCAAAAGATCGCGCAGATGCCACAAGTGGACCTCGGACATTTTCCGACACCCTTAGAGGAATGCCCGCGACTCTCTGAGGCACTCGGTGGACCGCGCATCTTTATGAAACGCGAAGATTGTTCCGGTTTGGCTTTCGGGGGCAACAAAGTACGGCAGCTGACGTTCACAATCGGCGATGCCGTCGCAGAAGGTGCTGATACAATTATACAAGGCGCGGCTTCGCAATCGAATCACTGTCGACAAGCCGCTGCTGCCTGCGGTAAACTCGGACTCAAGTGTTATCTTCGCCTCGCCCGTGATCACAAGAGTATCCTCCAAGGGAATCTACTGTTAGATAATATCGCAGGCGCGGATGTTGAAATTGTTGATGTCCCGTTCGGCCCCGAATTAGATGTGGTAAAGTACGAACTCGCCGAAAAACTAAAGACGCAAGGACTGAAACCTTATGTCCTCGCAGCACCGCGTTCGACCGCACTTGCCGCCGTTGCTTTTACAGGGTGCATCGCTGAAATCGCGCAACAGCAACAGCAGTTGGGAATTGACGCAGATTGGATTTATACCGCTTCCGTCGGTGGCACACAGGCAGGACTTGTCCTCGGCACCAAAACGCTTGAACTGAAAATGAAACCGTTTGGCATCGCTCCTATTGTTTGGGAAGGTAAATTTGATCGGCTACGCAGTGCTGCGAACAATGCCGCCGAACTTTTGGACTTGGATACCCGCGTCACCGACGCAGATATTCAGAACACCGATGACTATATTGGACAGGCTTACGGATACCTCACACCCGAATGTATTGATGCCCTCAAACTCGTCGCCAAAACTGAAGGCATCTTCCTCGATCCCGTCTACACCGCTAAGGCGATGGCGTGCCTCATTGATCATATCCAACAGGGCAGACTCGGACGCGACGACACTGTTATCTTCCTCCACACAGGCGGTACCCCTGCACTCTTTGCATATCACGAAGAATTAACTGCCGATCTGTAGTCCTTATCTCCCAACTCGCCAGCGGTATCTCAGTTTTTCCATACGCTTCTATTATGTCCTATATCCACCGCCCGTCCGATAACTATTATGAGCCTGGTGAAAGCCTGAAGCATCTGTTTGAAGAACTGGTCATACAACCATTTGAACATGATCTACCGGCATTAGCAGAGGATGTTAAAAATACAAGAATCTACTACTGGGAAGATATAGCGCGCATCCTGAGTCAAGGACAGAGTAATTACGATAACGTATCATTCGATAAAGCATCCAGTGCGTATTATTTCCCAAAAGACAAGGTGTCTATCTATTGTGTCCATCACATGCCTCGGCACCTTTTCGGTTCCTATCACATCTTTACGAATTGTCTCCCACCGATAAAGGAAAATAATAAAGTTGTGTTCATTGACTTCGGTTGCGGTCCATTAACTTCTGGTATTGCTTTTCGGGCTTTTGCAGGACAAAGCGACATCACTTATTTCGGAATTGATAGTTCGCAAACTATGCTCGATAAGGCAGCAACAATCAACAAATATGGGACCAACAGATATCAAGATCCTTTCTATGACAAATTTGCGTTAATCCGCGACACCGATGATTTGACCAAATTATTGGACAAGTACATTGAAAACGGCGACGGAACACAGATCCTATTTAATTTTTGCTATTTTTTCTCAAGTCCGACATTAGACGTTGATAAATTATCTGATGTACTCATTCAGATTCTGAAGAAATACAACCAGCATAAAATGTGCTGCGTGTACCACAATCCTGATCACCGATCACTGTCGAAATCCGGTCGTCTGAAAACGTATGGTAAGTGGGAAAAACTTAAAACGAACCTTTCGATGATTAGAAGCCAAATAACCCAATCAGATGTTGAAACATTTTCCTACTGTAGACTCATAAACGATTCACTGCACAACAACGCCAAAGTCTACTACGAGGTACTTTGCGACGCGTAAATTTGATCCAGTGGTGAAGTGAACAGAAGAAAAACGATGATCTGGAGGTAAGCGAATTCCCAGAATGGTTGGAAAGGCTTTGTCTGATGTTACAAAATGACGGCTACATGCCAAAAATCGCGAATCAAGTGCTTATTAGTGAGTACGAACCCGGACAAGGTATTGGAGACCATACCGATAAAGAAGCCTGTTTCAAGGACACGATTTGCATTTTGAGTTTGAGTTCAAGTTGTGTAATGAATCTAACACGCACATCCGATACGACCCAAAAAATTCCGATCTGGCTCGCGCCCGGGAGTTTAACGGTCCTAAGCGCGGATGCAAAGAATAAATGGATGCACGGGATCCCCGCCAGAAAAACAGACGTGTGGGAAGATCGCAAATACGCACGTCAGCGACGGATATCACTCAGCTTTAGAAGGTTGATTTAATGTAATAATTATTCGGTTATAGCACAAAAAGACATAGCCGTTACGCCTATAGAATGTAGCGCGTGACGGCTATAATATTTTGACAATCTCTTTGTGAGTTAGAACCGTTCCGTCTTAACTGCGCCCCATTTCGTCGCCAATTTTTCTTTGGCATCGACAGGGAAAGGTGTATCACGGTTCAGATCATCTTCCGGTTCGCCTTCAAAATATCGGAAGTTATCAATCCAGAAATCGACATCCGATTGTGCAATCGCTAATCCAACCCACATATCTCTTTCAACATCGGCTTTGGATTGGAAAGTGATGTGATACTCCGCCCATTCCGGTCCCAATAGATTAATAGCACCCCCTTGGTAAAAGGTCCAAGGATCGTGTTGCATCTGGAGGCTGAGTTGTACCTCACGCGGCTTCTCAGAACGCGCCCAAAAAATCACGGTGTACGTTTCGCCGGACTTCATTGAGGCATCCTTTTGCCTAACTTTTGCATGCCATGCGGTCCCTGTTGCTTTGTGCCCGATGACCTTGAGCGACTGTTTCCCGTGTTGCGGGTTTTTCTTGTCAATCTCCATCGTGTAGAGTCCGCCTCTGCCACAACACGCACCGTCCTCTAAACCCCAAGCGGCTAAATCCTCTTCAAAACTGTGGTTCTCGAGGAGAAGCTCACCTTCCTTCCACTTCCCCCAATCCTGCGGTGTGCCTGCAAAAACACTCAAACCTACAAGCAGCGTAAGCAGGAACACGCTAATAGTAATAGATTTTGTCACGTTAAATTTCCCCTTTGTGCACTAAAATTCATGTGCACTAAAATTCAATAAAAAAATTAAGTCTCACCTCGCATAAGGGATTCCACTTCAGGTAGAACTTGCGCAACCGCCGCTTGGTCAACATTGTCCGCGACGCTGTTATAACCTGCCGTGTGAATCATCTCCACGAGGTTTTCTCTGAGTTGTTCAATCGTCCATGCGACTGAATCCGGCACACTCGCTTTATCGAGATGCCGTTGGTCATTCTTCCCGGAGGGATCGTAGTGATAGTGTGGGTCCTTGCGGAAGCAGTCGAAACGGAGCAGTTGAATATTTTCGCCATCCGCCTCGCCGTAAACACGCACCGAGGGACCGCCATCTGATCCGAAATTACGATCGTCGACGTGGAGTTCAACACCACCGACCTGGAACACTTTTTCGTTCATCATTTTTACCTCCAGTGTTCAAAAGTATACATATATAGGACTTACGCAGCCTCCATTGCAGGGTTTTTGCTTGGGTATTTCTTCAAGGGGTTTTAAACCCCGCCTGCAATGCGTCGGACATCGGTTATCATGGAAAAATGCGTAAGTTTTGCATATATTTTACACAAAAGTTATAGATATGTCAACAAAAAGTCCATCTTGACCAGTGACTCAATTTCCTGTCTTTTGTTTGTTGATAACTATTTTTTAAAGTATTTACTATAAAAAATACTTGCAAAAAGAATACCGATGTGATATACTATTAATAAATTTGGGTCTATCTAAATTAAAATGGAACAACAGATGCTTGACCGCTTTGGGCGGATCCATACAAATCTCAGAATCTCGGTTACGGATGTTTGCAACTTTCGATGCATCTACTGTATGCCGGAAGACATGACCTTCATGCCAGATTCGTCACTCATGACTTATGATGAGATTCTGCATCTCGCACGCATTTTTGTTGCGTTGGGTGTTAACAAAGTACGCATTACGGGTGGCGAGCCGCTTGTCCGTCCCGGCGTGCCTACACTCATAAAACGATTGGCACAGTTAGAGGGTCTCAAAGACATTAGCTTGACAACGAATGGCATCGGGCTTATTAATCAAGCGCAGGCACTTTATGATGCTGGACTCCGTAGAATTAATGTGAGTTTGGATACGCTTAACGAAGAGAAGTTTGAGCAGATGACGCGCCGGAAAGTGCTTTCACGTGTGCTTAAAGGACTGAAAACAGCACATGACTGCGGGTTCAATCCGATTAAGGTCAACGCTGTTGCAATGCGCGGCTTTACCGATGATGAGATCGTCGATTTAGCAACTTTTGCACGTCAAAATGACTATCAACTCCGGTTCATCGAATTTATGCCACTTGATGCGGATGATGTGTGGGGACGTAACATGTACGTCCCCGGAAAAGAGATTATCGCAAAAATTAACGCTGTCTACCCACTCACACCGGTAACCTTGAACGGTGAAGCAAAGAGTGATACTGCACAACGTTATCGCTTCGCGGATAACGGAAACGAAGTCGGTGTTATACCCTCTGTGAGTGAACCGTTTTGTGAAAATTGTAACCGCGTGCGGATCACGGCTGATGGCAAGTTTCGTACCTGCTTGTTCTCGCTAACAGAAACCGACCTGCTTACACCGCTACGCGAAGGCGCGCCAGATGAGGTGATTACAGCGTTAATCCTCGATGCAGTTGCGCAAAAAGAGGCGGGACATAAAATTAATGCAGCAGACTTTATTAAACCAGAACGAAATATGTCAAGAATTGGTGGATAAGTACTAAAATCAACAATGCATGAGACACACCCACGAGAAATACGAGTATACCAAACCTCAAGTGGGCGAGAACCTTTCAACGAATGGTTGAGCTCAATTCGAGATACAGAAACACAAGCTCGGATACGGGCCCGTCTTGAGCGTCTTGAAGACGGTAATTTGGGAGATTGTCAATCTGTTGGTGAAGGTGTTTTTGAGTTACGGCTCCATTTTGGATCAGGTTATCGAGCTTATTTTGGACAGATAGATAACACGATCATTCTTTTACTCTGTGGTGGTGATAAATCATCACAAAGACGAGATATAGAACGAGCAAAAATTTATTGGTTGAAATATAAAAGGGAGCATTTATAAAAAAATGAGAACATGGCGTGAATGTCTTATTGAACAGCTTGCTGACCGCAAAAGTGCAATTGCCTATCTGCAAGCAATCCTTGAAGACTATCAAATCTACAAGAACCGTGCTGTGGTTCGGAGATCGCTTCTGACTGTTGTTGAAGCGCAAGGTGGTATTTCTGAACTTGCAAAACAGGTAAATATGAACCCGCAGGTTCTTTCAAAAGTGATCTCCAACGAGGATATACCCTTGATTGAGGCACTCGGAATTGTTCTTAAGGCACTTGGATATCAACTCTCAATCCAGCCGATAAACCTTCAACACCCTAACCTTGACAAATACCCTGGTGGGTTAGACAGACAAAACACAGCGGCGCATGTGGCGGAAAATTGAATCGATTAACAAGAATAGTGAAACGAAATGCGCTTGCAAATAGCAAAGTACTAAATGTTCTAAATTTACCATAAGTAAGGAGCCCGAAATTAAAAAATGAGCAAAGACTTGGTGATAAAAGACCTGCATATTAGCGTGCAGGGAAAACCAATTATAAAAGGATTAAATTTAAGCGTTCAACAAGGTGAGATCCATGCGCTTATGGGTCCAAATGGATCTGGCAAAAGCACCCTTGCCAACGGTTTGATGGGACACCCGCTCTATGAGATTGATTCCGGCGAAGTGATTTTTAGCGGCGTTGATGTCTTGGCGTTAGAACCGAATGAGCGCGCCAAACTCGGACTTTTCCTCGCGTTCCAATATCCGACTGCGATTCCTGGCG
>PYJC01000168.1 GCA_003635255.1 Candidatus Poribacteria bacterium
TACGACAAGAGTTATCTTACAAAGGTGACCTGATTGAAAAGTTGAAGTCCGTTCCAGTATCAGATGATAAAGCAATTTTGCTGTTTGATGCCTTTGATGCCGCTCGAGATGAAGAAACACGCAATCGCTTTGTAAAGTTAATACGGCGTGCAATTTATGAACTCAAAGAATCATGGAATATTATCGTTACAGTCCGCACTTATGATGCAACAAAATCGCAAGAACTTTTAGATCTATTCGGTAATCCTGATGATACACAATATCAGAGCGAAGGGATTTTATGTCGACATTTCACGATTCCACCTTTCAATGAGAATGAGATTCTGGAAGTGTTCGACCAGATTGGATGTCCGAAATCTATCTATAATGATGGTTCTCAGGACTTTAAAAACATTCTCGCAAACCCTTTTAATCTTTGGTTGCTGGAGAAAATTATACAGTCATCAAAAAATGTTCCTGATTTCAGTCAGATCCGTTCTGAAGTCCAATTACTTGACCTATTTTGGCAACGGCGGATTGAGAACGAAAAAAGTAAGCACCTTCTGTGGCAAATCGCAGACAAGATGGTTCAAGAACGTTCATTGAGTGTTAGAGTCGATGACGTTTATGACGATGTGGACCTTGATAAACCAACTCGGAAAAACGCTTGGGATAAACTCCAGAGTGATGAAATCCTGTCAAAGATTTCTTCGTCTGGACAGCGGATTGCTTTTTCTCATAATATTCTCTTTGACTATGCAATTAGTGTCCTGCTCATTGAAGATGAACCTCGACAACTTGAAAATTTTATTCTTGAGGACGCGTCACGTCCGCTCTTTCTACGTCCGAGCCTCACCTATTTCTTCACTCGTCTCTGGTACTATAAAGACCCTACAAGTTTCTGGAAAGCTTTCTGGCACATTTTTCCAAGCGATCAATCTGTACATTTGCGTCTTGTTGCTCGTTTAATTCCGACAAGTGTAATTGCAAATGAAGCACACAAGATTGGCCAATTAAAACCCCTTTTGGAGAAATTGCGGAGTACTGAAAAGAGAGAAATCGCAAACGAAGCAGTAACATGCCTATTGCAGGCACTTCAAACCTTACAAATTAAGCGTGCTGTACCCTGGATAGACTTTTTCGACAAGGTTTCAACGCACCTGAACGAAAAGTTTGCTTGGGATTTGACAGACCTCACTTCGACTATTCTTGAAGGAGTGAGTGAATCCGAAAATTCAGAAGTCGTGAATGCTTGTGGACGGATTGGACGACGGTTGCTTGAATGGGTATGGGAGAAAAGAGAAGCCGGCAAAAGTACTTGGTACGATCGGTTTGGCGGTCGTTCGGCAGTGCCACTTGTTGCCCGAACATATCACACGAATTCTGAAGAATCTCGGATACTTCTTGAAAAGGTTCTTGAACTACCGAAGGAAGATAATTTCCCGATAGATTTCTTGTCATGGTTGACCGAATATGTTGATAGGATTTGGGACCATGATCCTGAATTTGTTACCTTAATTTATCGCACCGTATTCCATCACAATGAATCCAGCGATACAAAAACAAGTCTTAGTGGCGGCGTTTTAGCTATGACAAGCACTCGCCGACAGGATTACAGCATGTGCCGATATCGGCTGATAAGACATTTCCCTGGTTTTCTTCAAGCTGCCCCATTATCTGCCGCGCAATCGGTAATCCGAAGTTTAAATGTCTTTATTGTTGGAGAACATATTGTCCGATACCTTAGAGCAGGTGTAAAACTTGAGGA
This sequence comes from Candidatus Poribacteria bacterium, assembly GCA_003635255.1. GTDB lineage: Bacteria > Poribacteria > WGA-4E > WGA-4E > WGA-3G > WGA-3G. The sequence goes on from PYJC01000168.1 coordinate 1,748, forward strand.
TATGATAGAGACCTTCAATTTTCGTGGAAAACCTGCTTACTTTATGGAAGATGGTAGTCATATATGGGATGCAGGAAATTCATCTGATGAGCCGATTGAAATGGCAGATGCCTTGTTTGAGTTTATCTCAGAATTGGCAGACTCTGAAAAATCACTTTCACTTCTTGATTCGCTGCTTGAAATTTTCCGTGATGAGGTGATAGTGGCGTTCTTCTGGAAACGACTCTTAAAGACAGCTGCACAATTTCCCAAAGTTTTCGCTCAGCACCTTTTTGAACTTTGCGTCGCAGAACCAATCCAGAGATACCCGGAAACCTGCTACGAATTCGGTTTATTCCTAAAAGCTGCTGCTTCTGAATTTACACCAGACCAACTTCGTCAGATTGAAGAAGATATTTTGGCATACCCTATAGAAACAGCCGATGATGAGCGTCATAATCTCCTTAAAAGACAAAGAAACCGACTTCTTGTACAAATTCCTATAAACCTGTTGACTACAAAGGAAGGAAAGAAAATTCGAGAGGAAATGTTACGGGAAAACGATGTTCCAGTGAATCGACCATTGGTGAGTGTTGAACCCCCATCGTGGGCTCCGTATACCGAAGAAGAACACTTCCAAACACAAGGTGTTGACATAACTACGTCCGAAAATCAAGGATTGCAACGCTTTTCCGCACCTCTCAATAAATTTAGCTCAGATTGGATGAACGATGTACCAACTATGGAAGCCGCTAAGTTGGTTCTACCGCAATTACAGAAGGCATACACTGCTGTAAAGAATAATACAGAAGCCGATAAAGAAGTGATGAATTCGCTTTGGCATAAATTAGCTGCCTGTGTAGCAATTCTTGGTCGGATTGCTAATAACCTTGAGAACAGCAAGTTTGTTTTTTGCCGGCAAGTACTTCTGGAGGCAGCGAAACATGAAGAGCCTAAACCAAATCCCCAGTACGATGATCAATTCGATTCCCCAGGTTACTCACCGTATTCACCGTGTGCAAGACACGAAGCTGCCAGTGGACTACTCAGGTTTACTGTTTACCAACCTGATACAGAAATGTTAAACGCAATTGAGACACTTGCGAGTGATCCTGTGCCCTCTGTTCGGATGGTAACAGCAATGGAGTTATTCCTTGTTTACAACAAAGCACAGGAAAGGTTCTGGCATATCATGAACAATAGGGCAATCCATGAGCCGAAGCGCGTGGTGCAAAAGTTTCTCTACTATACATTAACTCGGGTAGTCGCAAGGGAGAAAGAAAATGAAGACAAAACGACCCGCGTCATGGCAAAACTGTTAGCGCATACACCGCCGCCTACAGAAGGATTAGAGCCATCGGATTCGTTCATTGGTTTGTTGATGTGGTTGATAATTGATCGCCAAAATTCATGGGCATTCAAAACAATTGAGGACACGTACTTCAAAGATCCGATCTGGTTCGCTAATCCGTTGAGCCGTGCTGTATCTGAGGTTGTAAGAGATTACGTCCTGCCTAAGCATCTCGAAACGGATGAAGCGCGCAAAACAGCAAAGCGGGCTATTGAATGGTTAAGACAAGTGATTGATCTGGTTTCTGGTGAAATTGAGGGATTGTATCGGACAGTCAAGGAAGATGACACTGAAGAAAATGTGAAAAAGTTACATGATACGTACAAAGTGATTGATGAAGTTATTACACGTCTTTACTTTGCAGTTGCCTATAAAAGAGATCAGTCTAAAGAACCCGTTGCGGAAATCTCCCACGAGTTGCGCTGCGACTACTACGATCAAGTCAAACCTTTGATGCAACAAGTTATTGCTGTCGCGCAAGACCCAACAAGCGGTATTATGTTCGCACCGACAGCGCACTATTTCATGCAACTTTTAAGGAGTTTCCTCGTCTGCAATCCGAAAGAGGTTTTGTATTTAGCAACGGGGGTTGTAAAATCAAGTGAGCAGTTCGGATATACGCTTGATACGCTTGCGGTTATGGAGGTAGTCGAATTCGTTGAAATTGTACTTGCTGATTACCGACATGAAGTGCGCGATGGTGAGGCTTTGGAAGACCTCCTGCATCTGTTAGATCTTTTTGCCAAAATAGGTTGGTCGGATGCGCTTAAGCTCGTCTGGCGGCTTGATGAGGTTTTCCGGTAGGTTGGTGCTTTAAAGGAGAATATAGTTATGGAGATGCTGATAGCGATTGCGTTGGTTATCATTGTTATCGCCATTATACTGGCCGGGCGCGAAAAATCGCGAGATGTATCTGATAAGGACTTGTCCCCTTTTGAACCTGAACTACATTCGGCATCAAAACCTGCATCTGACGCATCTGATAAAGATTGGTGCTCTTTTGAATCTAAACTACATATCGAACTGCATAGCAAAGGTAAGTTATCGAAGCCTGAACCTTTTGACTATGGAGCAGATGAGTGGAAAGTTCGCTCACGGCAGCTGAGAGAACAGGCACAGTGGAGATGCCAAGCGTGTAACCTCTCGTTGTATCAGCATAAACATTACCTCCATACACACCATATCTGGGGAACTCGTTACAATAACCCGAAAAATTTGAGGGCGTTGTGTATCGGTTGCCATTCCGAGCAGCCGGGGGGCAATCATTATCTTCTGAAGGGGACGAGGGACTATCAGGGTTTTATGAAGCGGTATGGGAAGAAATGGCGGCGGGAAAGTTCGGAGGACCTCAAGCGAGATTATAGTGAAACGAAAAAATAAAGAGACATTTTCATTCCCAGTAGGTTCGGTTTCCTAACCAGACCATAGGGGTCAATTTAGCGATTTTGGACGGTGTTTAGCATAGCTGGTATAAACATGCCACCCTTACAGGGTTGAAGAGTAGCGGTGAAATCTCTTCTATAAACATAGCGTCCCTACGGGACTGAAGAGGTTTTTGAAGCCTTCAAGGTTTCCGCGTGGAATCCGATTCGGTTGCATGAAAATTAATTTTTTAATTCGGTAATTTCTTGGTGAAGTCCGGTGCGGTTGCAAACCGCACCATAGGTGTCAATTTAAGAAAAACAACCCTCGTGGTCCCAGGACCGGTAGGTGCGGTTTCTAACCGCACCGGAACTTAGGCGCAAACTGTGAATCCCTCAAAACCCTCTTAAGTCTTCTGGACACCGAAACCTTCTCAGGTCCGGTAGGTTGCGTAGAAGCCCGGTTCGGTTGCAAACCGAACCTACCCGGCCTGGGGACCGCTAAGCAGAAGGTGTATAGACCGATTTATTAGGTCACCACAAGGTTTCTGCCTTAGATCCGGTTCGGTTGCAAACCGAACCTACCGGCCTGGGGACCGCTAAATTGACCCCTATGGTGCGGTTTGGAACCGCACCAAACTTGAAAAATTAGACGATCCGATAATTTATTTAAAACAACTAAATGCCCCTGATTTAAGTCTCATTTGTGATTGACAGAGATGGAAGAATGTGATACACTTTTGAGAATTTCTCTACATGGAGGTTTATCGCGTAAGTATGACAAAATATCCTAACAGGGAGGCACTTCGTAAAGCGCATGATATATATCGAGATGCTATGAACGAGTTTATCTTTCAGTATTTAGAAAAGAAAGTTGAAGATGAAACTGTAGATGATTTAATTATGCGCGTGTTGAATCGCGAACAGCAAAGAATAGTAGATATTAAGGGTATTTCAGTTATCTTTAGAAATAAGGAATGTTGGAATGATTTTTTCTCTCAGCAGTTTGGTTATGATCGTCTGCTTGGACGACATGAATATGATATTCGGAGTGTAACGTCTCTGATAGTGATGGGTCGAAATAAGGTTTCACATCCGGGGTCAAGGGACTTGGACTTTGAGTACACCCGCACACATTTGTTTCTTATCGCCGAGGTACTTGGAGAAATCGGCAAGACGCAGGCAAAACATGAAGTTGAAGAGGTCTGCGATGAACTGTTTTCTTATGATACTGATGAACGCATTGCGGATATGACTAAACAGCGTGATGCAGCAAAAGCAGAGGTAACTGAATTGAAGAAACAGGTCAAGACTAAATCAGATCGGCTGGAAGAAGTAGAAGCAGAATGGCTTGCCTCCGAGGAACGTTTTGAAACCGTATCTACTCAGTTAAAAGTAGCCGTAGCAGGAAAAACCGTCGCTGAGGAACGCTTATCAGATATATCAAATCGGTTTGAAGAAGCGGAAGTAGAGAATGCTGAATTGAAAAAATGTCTTTCGGAAACAGAGAATCGTCTAAGAACTGTCGAATCGGAGAGGGACGAACACATCAAAACCTTGACGGAACAGCCGAGGACGGTAGAAGCGGAGAAGACTATATTGGAGGAACGCCCCAAAAATTCGCCAAAGCAGCCGGAAATTAAGGAGTGGCGAAGTAAAATTTGGAAACAATTGTGCGACTATGCAGCTCAAAAGGACACTCCAGTTAGATTTCATAAACCGGGTTCGGCACATTACTTAAACGTCAGCAGAAGTTTGATAGCTCTTACTGGTTTTAAGATGCAGGTGTGGTTGGGCAGGGACAATAGGGAAATTGCCATCCGGCTTTATATGTCAAAACAAAATTTTTACATCCTTGAGAAACAGCGGAAAGAAATTGAGCAGGAGTTTTGTGAACCTCTTGAATGGGAGAAATTACCTCAGCGTAGTGATAGCCGAATTTCCGTACGTAAGGATATCATTGATCCGACAGATGAATCAGGCTGGCAAAACCAGCACGAATGGGTTATCTTAAAACTTGAAAAATTCCATAAAAAATTCAATGAAGTCTTTCTACCGAGAATCCAGGAACGCAATACCTCCGATTCGCTATCCGAAGACGAGGAGTACCTGCCGCTAAATCCTCCTACACCTAATTCTGTCACTTTTCATGGCACCAATTTTACGAAACGTTTGAACGAGTACCATGTTGCTGGAGATGATATTTCCCAAGGTTTCTGGCATTATTGGCACTCACAAGGTCGCGAAGGTAAACAGGAAATGCGGGATGCTGGGTGGAGTGTTGAGAGAGTAGACGGGGATTGGGAAGTGACGATCTCTCCAGTGGATTTTCAAGCATGGATAGAGGATGAAGTAACAGAATTGAGTGGCCTGCTCAATTCTTCGCAGAATGAAGAGCCAGCAACACGCTCTTCACGCTCTTTTGATGGAAGAACAGTTCTACCTACAAGTAAGGAAATGGAACAACCAGCACTTAAGGTTCTCGCGGACGAAAAAGCACATCGCCGGGTGAAGATTATTGATTACCTTACCGAATACTTTTCACTGACTGACGATGAAAGGAGTTACTTGAGCAAAACCGGACAAGCAGAAAAACATCTGATGAGCAAAGGATTGATAGAACGAACCAGAACGGGTTATTACCGAATAACTGCCTATGGACTTGAGGTTGTGAATGACGTTCCATTTTAAGTTATAATCGCTGGCATGAGCCGGTGTGCTGTAATTATAGATCCATAGGTGTCAATTTAGCGACTTTCCACGATATTTTTCTTCCAGTTCTCCGTAGATGCCGCCCCTACGGGGCTTAGTTCTGTGAGGTGGCGTTTTTCTACAAAGATGACATCCCTACGGGATTCAAGAGGTTTTTGAAGGATACCTCAAGGTTTCTGTGTAAAATCCGGTTCGGTTGCAAACCGCACCTACCGGGCCTGGGGGAAACATAGAATTACCGAAATATTTTCTTAAACTTCATCAAACCGAACCTATTAGAGAAAAATAATTGACATGAAAATAACTGAGATTCAACGTGAGTTAGCAGCGTTAAAATTAGATGCATGGCTTTTATACGATTTTCGTGGGATAAACCCGATCGCACAGAACGTTGCAGGTTTGGCGGAAGCACATATCACGCGCCGGTGGTTCTGCCTGATTCCTAAACACGGTGAACCGCGGTGGCTTGTCCATCGGATTGAGACATCGAATTTTACCAATGTGCAGGGAGAGGTTGCGCTTTATGCGGGGTGGGAGGAACTTAACGACGCGATACAGACCCTGCTTGCCGGTATAAAGACGGTTGCGATGGAGTATTCACCAAACGCCGAAATCCCTTATATTTCGCGAGTGGATGCTGGTACACTGGAGTGGATTCGTTCATTTGGAATTGAAGTGCAAACGTCTGCGGAACTGGCGCAGCGTGTAGAAGCGCGTCTGAGTGAAGCGCAAGCCGTAGGGCATCAAACCTCTGCACGCTTGGTGTTACAAGCGAAAGATTACGCCTTCGATTGGATCGGTTCGCAGCTGCGCGATGGGAAAAGCATTACAGAATATGACGTTCAGCAGGAGATTCTCGGACAATTTGATGCGATGGACTTGGTCACAGACCACCCACCGATAGTCGCTGTGAATGCAAAGAGCAGCGACCCGCATTATGCACCCACCGCAACGGATACCCAAGTCATTAAAACAGGCGATTTCATCTTAATTGATTTGTGGGCGAAGCAGAAAGAACCAGATGCGGTTTTTGCGGATACGACGTGGGTGGCTTATGCTGGGGAAACCGTGCCGTCCCAATACGTTGAGATTTTTGATATTGTCAAGGAAGCGCGGGATAAAGCCATACGGTTCATCCGAGAAAAATGGGCTGTCGATGAACCGATTCACGGTTATGAAGTGGATGACTGTGTCCGCGGATATATCACTGAAAAAGGGTATGGGGATTACTTTATTCACCGCACGGGACACAACATCGGCACTGTTATCCATGGGAACGGTGTAAATTTAGATAATTTAGAGACGCGTGATGCACGGGTCTTGATTTCGGGGAGCTGTTTCTCAATTGAGCCGGGTATCTATCTTACCGCTTTCGGCGTGCGGACAGAAGTTGACGTTTTCTTAGCCGGTCCAGGGAGAGACGGCGTAAAAGTGACAACCGCTCCCGTTCAAAATCAGATATTACCATTGCTGTAACCTTATAATTCCGTTTTTTCAGATCTGTGAGAATGTGTGAAAGATAGAGGCGTGCGTTGAGGATCCACTGCTCGGCATACGCTGCGGCGAGCAGCGGAAGTGCTATCGTCAAACGCGGCGATTCGAGTAGCCACTGCTCGGCGTATTCAGCAAAGTCTGTGTCCACAAGTTTATTACTCCCGAGTTGATAAACCACATAGCGTTTGTCTTCACGTACTTCCATTCTCGGATTCAGCGGCGTGTTGAGTGTAAGACGTTTTGTGCCGTCAATCTCAAGCGTCCAGAAGAAGTAATCTTCGTTGTGTCCGAGGTAACCGATTTCTACATCAAGCCGATGCGCGGTTTCAGTAGTGACTGGACTTGCCACCATGTCGCGTTTGAGTAAGATTGGATAGATCGCTGCAAAGAAGATTTGTTCAAAACCGAGCGGTTGGTGTGCGTGTGTCAGGATATCTAAGAGAACCTGTTCTTGTTCCGAACGTTTCAGTTCTAAGCAGCTTTTTGCGAAGACTTCATCCCTGAGTGCACGCATTTCAGGAGGGGCGTTTGCGTGGAGCGGTTGGAGTTCTTGTATCAACTTAAGAATACGGCGGCGTTTGGGCATGGTGCGCCAAAGCACCCAATGCCATAAGGTTTGCCACGTCTCCTTTTCACGCAGTTGGCTAAGGAATGCGATCACGCTCGTAAAGAAGCGTTGGAATATGCTATCGGATGCAAGGTTTCGTTGTTGGTTCGCCATGGTGTTTTAGTTTTAGTAGTTATTAGTTGTTAGTTTTTGGTTATTAGTTAAAGAGGGTTTCTGTGGTGAATACAGTCAATGTGACTGTGACAGGTTTCCGACTCTTAACTTATCACTTATAACTATTCCTCTGAAAACAATAAAAATTTGACCTTTTGTTGAAAGTGTGCTATAATATATGTTGCTCAACAGTGCCGGAGTGGTGAAATTGGTAGACGCACGGGACTCAAAATCCCGCGGGCCCTAGGTCCATGTCGGTTCGAGTCCGACCTCCGGCATCAGGCGATGGCTTTTGATAGAGCCATCGCTTTCTCTTTTGCGATTAGTTACATTGAAACGATGGTACGCATCCGTTTCGCGAGGTCGATTTGGGCTTCCCTGTCGCCACCGACTTCGTGAATGACGTAACCGTCATAGCCGATTGCTCGGAATGCTTCCATAACTGCCTGCCAGTCCGTGTCTCCATCTAATAAATTGACGAACTGATGTGCCCCGCGGGCGAAATCTTTGAAGTGTACCCGTTTAATGCGGTGTGCGAGTTCACGGATCCAGTGTTCGGGATAGCCGTAAGCCATCATATTTGCTGTGTCGAGGTAGGTACCGACCCACTCGCTGTCTATTTCGTCCACGATGTCGCGCATCTCTTTAGGGCTGAGCAAAAATTTGTTCCAAACGTTTTCAAGCCCGATTGCGACACGGTGTGCTTCCGCAGAAGGTGCTAAGTCTTTCAGGATACCGACAAGGTTATCCCAAACTTCTTGGTATGTTCCCTCAACAGTGAGTTGACCGGGGTGCAGTAGAATCCCACCAACACCGAGTGCTCCTGCGACTTCTAAGCCGCGGGCAAGGGAGACAGCTCCTTTTTCGCGCTGCGTTGCATCCAGACTCAGGAGGTTGCCACGGTCGGCGTAGCCTGCTGTGATACTGCCAATTTCAATACCAGCAGACTCACATTTCGCAGCGATGCCTTGAAGTTCCGCATCGCTCATATTGATGTCGGTGTCTTTGCCTTCACCGAAAGTGAGTTCAACAGCATCGTATCCCGCATCTTGGCAGAGGGAGAGTGTATCGTCTAACGACATGTTTCCGAGTATGATTTGGGTAACACCTATCTTCATCTTTTTTCCTTTTCACTATGAAACTGTGTAGCGGTTAGAGATTGTATACAGAGGTATCGGATTTCGAGGCATTGTGGGCACCGGATCGCAACATAATAAGCGTCATTGAATACTGCATCAATCCAGTTGTGTGATTGATCTTCCGATGGACTTCCGAGGAATTGGTCAAGTACCTCGTATGCCCTATCACAGTCTGGACAGATTTGCAAGTCGTGTCCGATGTCCGTCTGGTCGAGCCATCGCATGATTACCGCCTCTCCTTAGGAAGATACCAAAAATGCGGAGACCGATTTGAGGTAGCGGTTCGGTAGGCGTGCCTTGACGTGAATGGCTTCATCTGTGTATTCAGTGTTAAGCACGGTGCCGTATTTGTAGAGTAAATCGAGTGCTTTTCCTTCTGTGTATGGAATGCTGAGATCCAGATTTGTACCGAGATCAGCAAAACGGTCTGCTAATGCCTCCATTAGTGCCTCAACACCATCACCCTGTTGTGCGGAGATTGGAAACGCATCCGGGTGCTGACACTGTAGGATGTGCAAGTCATCCGCTGTTTTGAGTCTATCAATTTTGTTGAAAACCATAAACGTCGGGATGTCAGTCGCATCCAATTCGTTGAGGACTATGTTTACAGCGGCGATCTGTGCCTCTGCTTCGGGGTGGCTCACATCAACGACGTGTAGCAGCAAATCTGCCGCTGCGACCTCTTCAAGCGTTGCCTTAAATGCGGCGACCAATTGGTGTGGCAGTTTCTTGATAAATCCGACGGTGTCGCTCAAGAGGATCTGTTGCTTTTGTGGCAAATCCACCTTTCGTGTCGTTGAATCTAAAGTTGCGAACAACTTATCTTCAGCCAAAACACTTTCACCTGTCAATCGGTTGAAAAGTGTTGATTTCCCGGCATTGGTATATCCAACAAAAGACACCTTGATTTTCTCGGATCGGTTTCTTCGCTGCACATGACGTTGCTTTTCAACGGATTCGAGGGCTTTTCGGACATGTGCGATGTTCCTACGGACCCAGCGTCTATCCATTTCGAGCTGTGTTTCACCGGGACCCCGGAGGTGTCTACCACCGCCACCGCCAGTGGCAAGTCGTGAGAGGTGTGTCCACATCCGAGTGAGACGTGGCAGCGCGTATTCAAGTTGTGCTAAGGCGACTTGTAACCGTGCTTCTTTCGTGAGTGCCCGTTGGGCGAAAACCTGAAGGATGAGTCCTGTCCGATCAATTGTGGCGACATCAAGGGTCTGTTCAAGATTCCGGTTCTGTGCCGGTGACAGTTCTTCGTCAAAGATGATCGCGTCGGCATCAAGTTCTTCGATAAGGGGTTTGAGTTCTTCAACTTTCCCTTCGCCAATGAAATAGGTTGGATTTGGCATATTTCGGGGTTGGATTGTTTCACAGACGACTTCAATACCGGCAGTCTCTGCGAGTTGCCGAAGTTCTTGTAGCGATTCCTCTGTTTCGTGCATCTGGTTATTTCGTAGTTTAACACCCACCAAAATCGCACGTGAAGGCGGATTTGGAGAACGCGTATCGTAAAGTTCTGGCATCAAGGGACCCCTTTCTCTGTTTTAGCGTACAATTGAAACATCGTGCTTTGATGCTTCCAATAACGCGACACTTAGTTTATATTTTATCAGATCTATCTTCAGTTTTCAACTAAAATCCTGTTTTACAAAAAAACTTCAAATTTTCGACAAGTATGTTACTAAAGTCAACCGCATTGGGTTAATTTCGTTGATTTAAAAAACGTGAATCAGCGTTCAAACAACTGATAACTTTTCTGCCATTTTTTCTTGCATACAAGTTGTTTGTATGTTATACTTAAGGACACTATGAAAGGTGCCAAAGATTCTGTAACCCCAACGATTACCGTTAATCGCAAAGCGCGGTATGACTATTACTTACGTGACCGCTATGAAGCAGGCGTTGTCTTGCAAGGTACTGAAGTGAAGGCGATTCGCGCGGGGCGACTTAACCTAACAGATAGTTATGCACAAGTGGCTGATGGCGAAGTATTCCTGATGGATGCGCACATCGGTCCGTATGAGCACGGGAATATCGCCAATCACGAACCGAAGCGGAAACGCAAACTGTTACTAAATCGTCGAGAGATCACGAAACTTGAACGTTCAATGCGTTCAAAGGGGATGACGATTGTTCCGACGCGCGCGTATTTCAGCAATGGTAGAGTGAAGTTGGAGTTGGCAGTTGCCATGGGTAAACGCCTTTATGATAAACGCGATAAGATAGAGCGTGAAGCGACCGCGAATGAGATGCGAACGTATAACTAACGACGAGTGTCGCTGAAATCGTTGGTGGTTAGTGTGTGAGTGCGGTTTCTCATCGTGTATTTACAATCAATTTGGGGGTGTCAAGGTTTCGACGGAGGTAAATGAGATATAGGTTGCATGCCGAGGTCTCCGCAGGCCTCGTTAAATAGGCGGAACACTTATAAATGCTGATGAAGAATTAGCACTAGCTGCCTAAGTGCGGCTACGCTTGACCGACCTGCTGCCCGTCAGGGAAGTTAAAGCGTCGTAATACGGGCTAGCCGCTCGCTCATTCTCAAGGGGCGTGCCGCGAACTACTTTTGAGATAGTCTATTCTGAATCCTGCATAGGGGAGTCTTATAGACGAACTTTAAAACCTGTGATAAGCATGTAGTAGCCTCTATTGAACTGCCTTCGGACGCGGGTTCGATTCCCGCCACCTCCATTTCTACGTAGTCCCTCTGTTCTCACTAGCAATACACCTAATTGAAAACAAAATGGCTGAATTTGCCCAAATGCCGCCTCGTATCCAAAAAACTGTACAGGCATACATACACGCGGATGAAGCTGTCGATTTATGTATCCTCGGGCGTTCGAGTCTACTGCGTCCAGATTTTGTTTTTATCACGACGCGGCGGGTATTGGTCTTAGATGAGCGATATATAGGGAGCCTTGCGGTTTCTTATGCAAATATCCGGTGTAACCTATTGTTCACCGAGATTCGCGAAGTGAAATTAGTCCGACAATTCAAACATCGGTTGCTCAGCCAAGCGAAGCTCGAAATTAGCGTTGTACGTAATGTCCATTGGATTGATAATATCAACTTCCGATCAGCGCGATGTGCCTACATGTATATCACCGAGCAGATCACAAAGCGGAAAGAGATGCCATGACAGAATTCCTGACTTATTTCCTCGCCTCCTATAACGTCTGGTTTACGGCACCGTTGGTTATTGTGTTCCTATTCGCGCTTTTTCGACTTGCTATGGGAGCAATGGATTTCGGTGATGCCGATGTTGACGCAGATGTTGACGCAGATATAGATATAGATGCCGACATGGATATAGATATAGATGCCGATGTGGATATAGACGCAGACATGGACATAGATGCCGATGTGGATGCCGATGTTGACGCAGATGTGGATGTGGATGCCGATGCTGGCGCGCACACACCTTCTTTTGGAGACGTGTTTGGGTTTTTGAACGTTGGCAGAGTCCCCTTGATGGTTGTGCTGATGTCGCTATTTGGGACATGGGGTATTGCTGGACTTATTGCCAATTCACTCCTCAATGTTCCAGAGAAACCCGAATGGCTTTGGATATCGTGTGTAATTGCTGTTTTCTCTTGTTTTGTCTGTACGCGCTATATATCTCTTGCACTTTCAAAACTCTTCCCTGAAAGCGAAAGAGCGATCAGCGATGTACATCTCCTTGGTCTAAGTGGACGCGTTATTAGTGGACAGATTACCACAACTTTTGGAACGGCGCGTGTTCAAGTTCCAGATGGTCCAGAGTTAACGGTCAGTTGCCGTGCCAAATCGGATGAAACCACTCCTGTCAAAGGAGATACCGTAATTCTTGTAAACTATGATCATACAAAGCGAATCTTTGATGTCAGAAAAAGTGAAGTAGATTAGCGTCAATTCAACTGACAACTCTATATAAGGAGAATGAAGTATGAATCCCAGTTTGTTTTTCACGATTATCGGTAGTGTTGTTGCGCTGCTCGTTATTTTTCTGTTAGTCTATCGTTCCTTCTACAAAAAAGCCCCAGCAGATGCGGCGTTAGTCATCTCTGGTGGACGAAAAAAACGCGTCGTCTTTGGTGGTACCCTTATCAACCCAATTACCAACACGCACCAGCTCATTTCCTTAAATACGCTCCAGTTACCAGTTGAACGTACGGGACAAGGCGCGCTTATTACGAAAGACAGTTTACGGGTTGATATAGAGGCGCAATTCTATGTCAAAATTGAACCCAACGAACAAGATGTACTCAAAGCTGTCGCAAGTCTCGGTGATAAAACCCTAACCCCGGAAGCCGTTAATAAGCTCCTCGAAGGTAAACTTGTCGGGGTCCTACGAAGTGTCGCTGCAACGATGGCCCTCCAAGAACTACACGAAAAGCGCCAAGAATTTTCTGACCAAGTTCAGGAAGCCTGTCGCGATGATCTTGAGCAAAACGGCTTTAAATTAGAAAGCGTTGCTGTCACGAATCTTGATCAAACCCCGCTGGATGCGCTTGACGAGAACAACCGTTTTGATGTTGTCGCAATTCAGACCATCAAGCAAGAGGTTGAAGATAAGCAAACGCAAACGGCTCGGATTGAGCACGAAAACAAGGTGAAGCGTGAAGAGGATCGTCTCAAAGCCGAGTTAGAAATTAAACAGCGCGAAGAGGAGACAGAAACGCAAGGGTTAGAAGTCGACAAACGGCTTGAGTTTGCACAAGAAGAGCAACGAAAAGCCATCGCTACCAACAAGGCAGAACAGGAGCGGGAGGTTGAGGCACACAAATTTGAGCAACAACAGGCTGTTGAAGAAGCGCGTATCAAACAGGAAGAGGCGGTGCAAGCTTCGGAGATCATGCAGAAGCAGCGTTTAGAAACCGCTCGGCTTGAACAGGAACGCCAAGTCCAAGAGACAGAAATTTCCCAAAAGCAGGCAATCGAAATTGCGCGTGTCCAACAAGAACAAATCGTTCAGGAAGCAGAAATCGAGCGTAATCTTTCTGTCGAAACCGCCAAGATTGAGCAGGAACGTGCTGTAGAGGAAGCGAGCATCGCCAGTAGAATCGTTCTGGTTGAGAAAGATCGCGAGGAAAAAGAGGCGCAAGCCGAAAACGCAATCCAGGTTTCAATGAAAGAAAAGGAACGTGAGGCGGCACTCACTGAACTCTTGGAGGTTAGTGCCCAAAAGGCGAGAGCCGAAGCAGCTGTGTTAACCGCTGAAGCGATTGAGGAAGCGGAACGTCAAAGCAAGATCGAACTGATCCGTGCAGAACAAGAAGCGGATGAGGAACGCATCGGTAAAGAACGCAATGCTGATGCAGAGGCATACGCTGTTATCGAAGCCGCTAAGGCAGAACTCGAAGCTTCTGAACTTCAGGCACAAGCACAAAGGATCCTCGCAGAGGCACTGCTCGTTGAAGCGAAGGCGAAAGCAGATGGCGAGGAGGCATCTATTGCTGCGAAGAATCAGGCGGATCCGAAAGTTCTCGTTAGTGATGCTATATTGGCACTCGTGGAATCACTCCCTGAGGTGACAGGCGAATTGATGAAACCCGCAGAACGCATTGAAAGTATTCGAGTACTTGACCTCGGAAACAACGGCAATGGTGGCAACGGTATGAACCGTGTCCTCAGTTCGATCGTTAACGCTGGCGCAGCGGTTCCCTTATTCAAGGAGATTGTCGGCTTCAGCGGCCTTGACACCGATAAAATCGCACGCACCGTTCGGGATTACACTTCCGGGTTGGTAGTGGACACACACGTGGATTCAGGTGATTCACCTGATACCGAAACACACACTGGTGATGATAACTAAGGGATAGTGCCTTAAACGCCGGTGCGTATGAAAGGATGCACAAATGGATACTGAGAAACAGACGAAGACTGAAGTTAAAATTCACTTTCTCTCGATTGATCGGAGGACAGGCGCACCGATCGTTGTCCTCAAAGAGAAAGAGGAGGATTCCAATCGGATACTCCTGATTTGGATCGGTGAATCAGAGGCGGCATCTATTCAAATGCATTTAGAAAATGTCGAACTCCCGCGCCCTATGACACATGATTTACTGAAAATTATGATTGAAACGCTTGATGCAAAGGTGACGAATGTATGTGTGCGTGATGTCGAAGAGCGGACTTTTTTTGCGCACGTTACTTTGCAAGTAGGCGACAATGAGATTGAGGTGGATTGCCGTCCGAGTGATGCGATTGCGCTTGCACTGCGCTGCGAAGTGCCTATCTATGTTGCTGAAGCCGTGATTGCGGACCACGGCTTCTCTGAACAGGAACTCAGCGAAGGCGAGCAACACGATCCGAAAAATGTTTTAGAGAATTTAGATGATGACACGCTAAAGCAGTATACGGTCTAATTTGGATTACGAACACACCGAGTTGTGTCTCTCTCCTATAAAGGAAAAAAATAGTGCATGATCTCATCATTCGCAACGGAACAGTCATTGATGGCACGGGTAACCGGGGTTTCAAAGCCGATGTTGCCATCAACGGTGATCGGATTACAACTATTGGTGATGTCTCTGAACCCGCTTACCAGACGATTGATGCCGCGGACAGGCTCGTCACGCCGGGGTTCATAGATACGCATACACACATGGATGCGCAGTTCATGTGGGATCCGCTCGGCACGCCTGCGTGTTGGCACGGTATCACCACGCTCATCCTTGGGAGTTGTGGCGTGAGTTTTGCCCCTGTCAAGCAGACCGACCACATGGTTTTAGCGAAAGTGCTTGAGAGCGTTGAAGGTATCCCTGCGGAAAGTATCATGTCGAGTCTCCGTTGGAATTGGGAGACCTTCGGGGAGTACTACGACGCTTTGGACGCATGCCCGAAAGGTGTGAATGTCTGCGGTATGATTGGGCATGCAGCGACCCGTTACCACGCGATGGGCGAAGAAAGTCTGAAAAGAGACCGAAACCCAACCTCTGATGAGATGAAGACGATGCAGGCTGCGATTGATGAAGCCATGGAAGCGGGCGCACTCGGATTCTCCACTTCTCGGACCCTGACTCACAAAACCTCTGAAGGCATTCCCATTCCTGGTACTTTCGCACATCTTGATGAACTCGTCGCACTCGCACAAGCCATAGGCAGACACAACAAAGGTATTTTCCAATGGGCACCCGGTTTCGGGGAATATGAAAATTATCCGACAACGGAGTATCCAGAGACGCGAAAGGAGATTCACCGCATCGCCGAAGTGAACCGGCAGAGCGGCTGTCCTGTCATCTTCAGCGCGTTCACACATGAAGCCGTGCCGACAATTCAGACCCTTTATTTACGATGGCTTGATGAAGAGCGTGCTAACGGCGCACAGGCGCGTCCGATGGTATCTTCGCGCGTCAACACAGTAATGGTTGGGCTGTGTAATTGGATGCCGATTCGCGATGCCAGCGCGTGGCGGGCGTTATATAGCCTCCCTTACCCTGAACGACTGACAGCGATCCAAGATGAAAAAACGCGTGTGCAGCTTCTTGACATTTCGTCAGAGAGCGATGAACGCCTCGGTAAAATGTTGTACCGGTTCGGACCCACGGAATGTGAGTATGTCCGTAAACCGGAGAATCTATTGTGCAATATTGCCAAGGAAAACAACGAGCGTCCCATAGAGACAATTGTTCGGTTATTCTACGAAACCGGTGGACGCCAACTCTTTGCTTTTGCGACAAACAATCATAACCTCGCACATGTTGAGGAAGTTGTACGTTACCGCGATACGCTCCTCGGTCTCGGCGATGCAGGCGCGCATGTCAATGCTATCTGCGATGCCTCCCTTTCAACGCACGCATTAACGTATTGGCACGATGAACGGCAGGTGTTCTCTCTTGAAGAGACAATCCGTCGGTTGACTTCCGACGGGGCAGAAGCCTTCGGGATTCCTGAACGCGGTCTCCTAAAACCGAGCTACTATGCCGATGTCAATGTGATTGATGCAGATAACCTCCGCATGGAAATCCCTGAATTTGTTTATGACTTACCTGTTGGTGCAGGACGTTGGACGCAGCGGGCGCGAGGGTACGATTACACCCTTGTGAACGGAAAAGTCGTCGTTGAGAACGACAATCACACGGGTCGCCTTGTTGGGGAGTTAATCAGGATTTAGGACTTACAGATGCAGCGAAAGGTATCTTTTGTAAGGGGATATGCATTATGGCAGAACAGACACAAATTCCCGAATCAGACGATCCAAAGGGTGAGCAATTCCGGGACTATATCCGGCACCGGCAACTTGAGATGCTTTCTGAGGACTTATGGGACGAGTATCTCTGGGGCGAGTTGGGTGCCGCGGTCCGAGATTTCGAGAACGAACCGTGGGGAAAACCTTCGGAGGAAAATACCCCGGAATCACCGTAATTGCAAGAACGCGTAAAAATCATGGGCAATTCATTTAGCGAAAACTGCATCGTTCTGCATGAAAATTGCACGACTGCTCTGCATAGCAGCAACTTTGCGGCAAAAATAGACCTCTCCTTTCTCGATCCACCCTTTAATCAGGATAAGGCTTACAGTGCGTGGGATGATAACATGCCGCCCGAGAAGTATTGGGAATGGATGCGCGATATCTGTGCAAAGGTGTATGCCTTGACTTCCGATGGTGGTTCTATCTATTTTATGCAACGCGAGAAAAACACCGAATTCGTTCTGAAATGCCTGCGCGATGCTGGATGGACTTTCCAAAATCTGATTATCTGGAAAAAGAAAACCTCAGCAGTGCCAGGGGTAAAGCGTTTCGGCAAGCATTATCAGGTGATTGCGTTTGCAACGAAAGGCAAAACACCCCGCGTTTTCCATCGCCTACGCATTGATCCACCGCTGCCAGCAGGTTACAAACACGCACGTGAAAACGGTATGTTTGTTACCGATGTCTGGGACGATATTCGTGAGTTAACCTCCGGCTATTTTGCAGGCGATGAAGCGTTGCGCGATGCGGATGGCAATCGTTTACACAAACAGCAAACACCTATCCAACTCCTTCTTCGGATTATTCTCTCTTCGACAAATCTGGGTGATGTTGTTTTAGATCCGTTCGCAGGCTCAGGGACAACATTGGTTGTCGCAGAGCAATTGGGACGAAAATCGGTCGGGATTGAACTCGATTCGCAGAACGTTGCCCTTATTGAAAAGAGGCTTGCAGAGCAGCGAGAATCAGATGATGTTTCACGCTTTTTCAAGGATTACGCATGCACTCCAGATTTAGAAGCAATTTGGGGAGAATGTAGACTGAACAGAAAATTCGCTTCCTCGGATGAATCTACTGCTGAACAATTAGCTCTTCTTGAGTCAAATGTCAAGAAATAAATGACTTATTCTATTTATCACTTCTTCGCTGATTTGTGCCAGAAAAAGGAGGAATTCTTATCAGAAAATGAACTTGAGAGTTTCCCCTTTGATAAGCAGATGCTCTCCTGCATCAACAAGGGAAAATTTCCCGATTTAGCCATTAAACTCAATGATGGCGATGATCAGTTTGTTGGTGGGGAATTGATTGAGCTCAAGGATAGTAAGACTTATTCGGTGGCTTCTTTTAATTCAACGATACCAACAGGCGAAAAGGATATCAAGAAATTAACAGAAGGTCAGGAAAACACTATCCGAACGCAAATGGAAGAAGCCGGTAACGCTATACTTTCCTTGCCTATTCGTCAAGTTTTCTATCTGATTCGCGGCAAAAAACAATCTAATGTTAAAGTCTGTTTGACTCACGGAAAGTTTTTTGAGACAGTCCCTGTTTCAACACTTATTTCAGAGTCTTTTGGTCAAGCTCTGGAGGAACGGTTAAACGAACTTGGGGAATCGTTGTCACCATCCCTGAAACATAAGTTGTTAGATCTGTTCAGTGAACAGCAAACCTTCAGTAGAACGAGAAGCGTGGATGATGCCTCAGTAAGGCTGCGTTTTCGTATTATGACAGAGGTTAAGGCTGGCGCAAATATATTGAATCCGAATCAGTATCCTCAAATTGGCGACAATACGCTGAATTTTGCTGTTCCATGTCATAATGATACCGAACAGAATCAGCAACAGAATAAAATGAGATATGCCTTTGAAGAAATGAGATATGCCCATTTATTTTCGCAAGTGGAAGTTTTTAGTCTGCAGCATCATTTTAATGGGAAATTTCTTATCTTCCAGACGAATCTATCATAGGAGGTCTGCATTTTGAAGAAGTGTCAATGCTTGAAAGAGTTTTTTGTCTTCTGTATTATAATATGTTTTTTTGTAAGTACTGACGGGTTGGCTAAAGACATATCGTTTGATGAAGTGCCTGAGGCTATCCAGAAAATCGCCCTCCGCGAAATTGGAGATGTACCAATTAGCGATGTTGACCGGGAAAGAGAGGATGGTGAAACCGTCTATGATATAGAGGCGAAGGATGACAGCATTGACATCGAACTTGAAATCGCCGCCGATGGCACATTTAGAGAGAGGGATATTACAGAGAAGATCACTTTCTCAGAACTACCAATACCCGTTCAAGATACAGTCCATCAGCAGGTCGGAACACTGAAGATTAATGACGTGGAGCGAAGAACCGAACTCGGCATGAGTATTGTAGGAAACCGTTTGCGAACTGATACGACCTATTACAATGTTGAAGCCGAAGAGTTCGGTGTGGAAATTGACTTGGAAATCGCACCAGATGGCAGATTGTTAGATATAGACATGAGCGATCCGATCCGACTTAAGGTGAAGCTCCTCGCGAAATCTAAGATCCCGACACTTTCTGACATCGCACCCTACAGAGAGGCACTCGTTTTTTACGAGTACAGCGTCCGGAAACGCATTGAGGGCGAGTTCAAAGGAAACCAAAAACTCCGCGTCGCGCATTGGGCAATCTACGACAATCAACCGCAGGCAATCGCAAAGGCAAAAGTAGGAAGTTCGCATACACTTCACCTTTATCCATACCAACAATTCAACGAACTGAAGAGCCTCTACACCAGCGATACACTTGCGTTAGACGCTGACATTCCACTCTATCACGATGTCGGACAAAAGATTCTCGAAAACCGAACTATTGAGGAACGGTACGACTACGACAGCATCTTTTCCGAAAAGATGCCGATTTTCTGGCGGATAAAGGATCAGCTTAAACTCGTTTCCTTAGGAGATTCACGCGGTGAGGCAGGTGTTCGAGCGGAGATGTTTTATGGTGCGGAAAACCAAAAAACTCCGATAGCATATAACCTCGCAATTTCGGGGGGACCGTTGGAGTTCCAAGAAATTGTGGTTGATAAATATCTCACGAAAATGCCTAATTTAGAATGGGTCGTTTATCAGATGTCGCCCCGCGCGGTGAACCGATATTTTGAACATTCAGCGGATCGGGAATTGTTAAAAAGTCGCGGCTTTGCTTTTGATCGGAAGCATGCGGAGACCCTCTGGCAGGGATCCGATGCAGCTAAAAAGACGGTTGCTGAAATTACTTCAGTACCGCACGTCTCGGAATATTGGAACGAGCGTCCATGGGGTTGGAAGTTCAAGGCTGAGGTATGGGATAGACCGAAGACTAAAAGATTTGAACGGAAATGGGAGATTTCTAAAAAGCGATGGAGCCGGCTTACGTCTATGATCGCCGCATTGAACGAGCGCGATGTTAAGATGTTGCTCTATTTGTCACCTCTTCACCCCATCATGCGCGATCAGCCTGTTGTGGACGACGACGGGACAACCCAAAAAGGGTATCGGGAATTGGTAGATCGGTTGAAGCGATTAGAGGCAGAGTTTCCGAACTTTGTCTTTGTTGATTTCCTTCGGGGTGGAAATCACGACTTCCTTCCAGAAATGTTCAAAGACCTTGACCACCTGAATGCACTTGGAGCGGCTAAGTTGACGCAGAAGTTAGAAGAGATTCGGCAACGCTATGACGGTCAGCATCCCTGAAGCTCCTATTAGAAAGCGTACTTCCTTCCGGTAACGCCCCGGTTTTATCGAAAACCGATGGTCAACCCAACGGGGTTGACCATAGCAAGGGACCATAATTAAAAAAATGGTTTTCAGTTCGCATATCTTTGTTTATTATTTTCTCCCCATTGCCCTTGTAAGTTACTATCTGCTCCCGCATCGAGCAAAACACTTTGGGTTGACGCTTTTTAGTTATGTCTTTTACGGTTGGGCAAACCCTCTGTTTGCTCCGCTCATGTTTGCCTCAACGCTGATTGATTGGACGTGTGGACGCGTCATCTCTGGGAGCAAGCGTCAGCAGCATCGGAAATTGGCAGTAACGGTTTCAATCTGCTCGAATCTGTCTCTTTTAGGTTTTTTCAAATACTTCAACTTCGGCATCGCGAACATAAATAGTATTATGGGGTGGCTGGGTCTACCGATATGGGAGGGTGTTCTCCACGTAACACTTCCACTCGGTATCAGTTTCTACACCTTCCAGTCGATGAGTTATACGATTGATGTCTACCGCGGCGATGCGAAATCGATTCGGAATCTTATTGATTTTGCGTGTTATGTGTCCATGTTTCCGCAACTCGTTGCGGGTCCCATCGTTCGATTTTCAGAGATTGCTGATCAGTTACGCCATCGCACACACACGTTACAGAGGTTTGTGCGTGGTATCGCCTTTTTTTCCCTTGGGATGGCAAAGAAGGTTTTGATAGCGAATCCATGTGGTAAATGTGCGGACACAGTTTTCGATGCCGGTGTCGTTAGCACACTTGATGCGTGGTATGGCGTAATCGCGTATGCGTTTCAAATCTATTTCGATTTTAGTGGCTATTCTGATATGGCGATCGGTTTGGGGTTGATGCTCGGATTTACTTTCGCCAAAAACTTTGATGCGCCTTACTGTGCTGAATCTATTACGGAGTTCTGGCGGCGGTGGCATATCTCGCTGTCCAGTTGGTTGCGTGACTATCTCTATATTCCATTGGGGGGAAACCGTCGAGGTGCAGCTCGTACCTACGTCAACTTAGCACTTGTGATGCTGCTCGGCGGTTTATGGCACGGTGCGTCTTGGAATTTTGTGATCTGGGGGGGCATTCACGGCGGCATGCTTGCACTTGAGCGGAAACGCGGAAAAGCGAGTTTTTACGGATCAATACCGAAACCCTTACGGGTCGCGGCAACGTTCCTGCTTGTGCTGATAGCGTGGGTTTTCTTTAGAATTAATGAACTTCCACACGCAATCACCTATCTGCAATGCATGTTCAACAAAGTCCATATTCAACCCAGCACCGATCTAATTTCAGGTATCCTCTATCAGTCTTACTATTTGTTGGTTATGGGCATAGCAGGTGTCATCGTCTGGTGTTTTCCACAGACGTGGGACTGGACGCGACAGTTGACACCTCTCAAAGTGGGGATATGTCTATGTCTGTTCGGGTTATCCCTCGCTGTATTGGCAACGCAGGCGTATAATCCGTTTATCTATTTTATTTTTTAATTAGTAGTCAGTTGTCAGTACGGTTTTTCTGCGAAAAACCTTTCAGTTTTCAGTTAAGAGGTGTGTTGTGGCAGTTACCAAAAACGTTACCGCCACAAGCGGATAACTGATAACCGATAACCATTCACATGCGAAACTTAGCTGAACATCGCCGAGAGATCGCTCTAAAAGCGCTCGGCACCACACTTGTCAAACGAAATGTAAGCCTCGTCAGCCTTGTCATCTTCAGTGCGACACTTCTATCTGTCCCAATTTGCCAATTGGTTTCTGACCTCCAGCGAGGTGAATCGCCTCACGTCTTTCGGGCGATTGGTCTGCTGCCTGTCCCTAACCTGACAGCGATCAAGCAGTACGAGGACACACTGGAAGAAGAATCCGTACTGACCGATTGGCTCTTGCCGGGCGTTCAGACAGTTCTGACGCGGGTGTTCCGTACCGGTAACGAGCAAGCCTATCTCGGACGCGATGGCTGGTTGTTCTACCGTGCCGACGTAGATTCTCTAATTGGTGCCGGTCCCCAAAAAACAGCAAGCGCGGCACTTACCACCCTTATTGACTTCAATCGTCAGTTGGAAGCACGCGGTATTACGCTTATCGTTGTGCCAACGCCAGTTAAACCGACAATTCACCCTGAGAAATTTTCGGGACGCTACCGAAACACTAACGCACCGATACATAATCCCGATTATGCGGCGTTTATTGATGGACTCAGATCAGAAGGCGTTCTGGTATACGATCCATCCCAACTGCTCTTTGAAGCTGCTCGCCAAGAAACACAATATCTCAAAACAGATACGCACTGGAAGCCAAAGGCGATGGAACAGGTCGCACAATATCTATCTGCATTTATTACGGAACAGATTGAATTGTCCACTGATCCATCAACTACCTATGTCAAAACAGCCGAAGATACCGTCAATATCGGAGACATCGCGAAGATGCTAAAATTGGCTGAGAATCAGATGCTGTTTCCTTCGGAACGCGTCACACGTCACGTTGTTCAGACCCCTTCAGGTAACCTATGGCGACCGGATCAAGAATCAGAGATTCTATTTTTAGGGGATAGTTTCAGCAATATTTACTCGCTCGCTGGTATGGGATGGGGTGCCTCCGCAGGTTTTGTTGAACACCTTAGCGCGGAACTCGCGCGACCCATTGATAAAATTGTCATTAACGCTGGCGGTGCCGATGCGACGCGTCAGGCACTTGTACAGGAACTCAACCGTGGACATGATCGCCTCACCGGTAAACGCGTCCTTATCTATCAGTTTGCGACGCGGGAAGTCTTCTCTGGCGACTGGAAACTATTATCAATACCATCCGATAAAGCACTCCAGCGGAGTGCCATGTCTATAGCGGAGACCATAACCGTCACGGCAACTATCAAGGCAAAAACGGAGCCGCCGATGCCGCGAACCGTTCCGTATGCCGAATGCATCATCGCGCTGCATCTCGAAAATGTAGATACATCTGATCTGCCGGAAACGTTCGTCGTATTTCTGTGGGGCATGCGTGAAAATCAGTGGACAGACGCGGCTACCTTCAAAGTGGATCAGAAAGTTAAGTTGCGGCTCCGTCCGTGGAATTCGGTGGAAGCAGTGTATGGCAGTTATAATCGAAAAGAGTTGGAAAATGAAGAAACTTGGCTGCTGGATGTTTATTGGGGAGAGATGCCGTGAGGACCTTGCGAAATTTAAGTCTTTTGAAAATGGGAAACCTGCGTGTCGTGCTCTATCTATTATTGCTGGTGGGATTCCTTGGTTTCTCCGTTGCTGAAACGGAACTTTTCATACAGTCGTTGGCTAAAAAGGCTACCGTGGCAGAAGCACAAAAGACGACAGTCGTTTCTGGGAAAGACGGGTGGTTGTTCTTCGCGCCCGAACTGCGGCATCTGAGCGTTGGGCAATTTTGGGGCGAGGCAGCGGCGCGCGTCAGTCGCGCCTCAAACCCTGAATTCGCCGATCCACTTCCTGCTATCCTCGACTTCAAGGCACAATTGGATAAGGCAGGTATTGCGTTAATCTTCGTTCCAATACCAGCAAAAGCCACGATTTACCCTGAGATGGTTTCTGAACACGGCACCGGGACGGAAACCCGGACTGATAAATACCATCAAAAATTCTACGACATTTTGCGGAAACAGGGTGTGAATGTGCTTGATTTAACGCCGATTTTTCTTAAAAATCGGTTCACTGATACCGGTCCCGTCTATTGTAAACAGGATACACATTGGTCTGGGCGAGGGTGTGTTTTGGCAGCGGAAGCGATTGCTGAAGCCATCGGTACGCCTTCATGGGTGGCGGAAATCCCTAAGAGAAATATTGAGACAGAAACGCGCACGACAGAAATTACGGGTGATCTCTGGAAGGAACTTGGTGACGAAAAACTACAAAAAGAGCAACTGCAACTCACTTACGTCAAGGAAGGCGTTAGCGCGTCGTGGCGAGCGAGTCCGGTTGTCCTGTTGGGAGATAGTCACAGTCTGGTTTTTCATGCGGGTAGCGGTATGCATGCACAGGGAGCGGGTCTACCGGATCATCTCGCGCATCAGTTCGGGTTTCCAGTAGATGTCGTAGCGGTTCGTGGTTCGGGGGCAACGCCGTCGCGGTTGAACCTTTATCGGCGGCGCGATAACATGAAGGGGAAGCGGGTTGTTGTTTGGTGCTTGAGTGTCCGAGAATTCACAGAGGGGCAGGGGTGGCGGAAGGTGCCTGTGATTCGATAAATTAGGGACAGGATAGAGCCTGTTCCTACGGGTGTTGAGGAAACCCTATTCAATCTCGTAAACGAGGGTGACGTTTATGGTGACGGTGAGTTCTCCGGCTTGGATAGGGGTTGCGCTGCGAGCACCATCATCGGCAGCGAACTCGGCAGTCTCAGCATAGGCGATCGGGGGACCCACAGTGCGGGTTGTCTCTGTGATCGTGATCGGTTTTCCGAGTGTAACACCGCTTGCTTCTGCTAAGGTTTGCGCCTTCGCTTCGGCATTCTTCACTGCTAAGACACGCGCTTGTGCTTGTAAGGGCGTAGGGTCCTCAATCATGAATTGGATTGAGTCTACAACGACGATGTCGCCACCGGCTCCAGTAGCGTCGTCAATTATATCGCTAAGCGTTTCGAGTTCTCGGATCTTCGCGCGAACGCTATTGTTTACCCTGTAACCCCGCAGCACGCGCCCCTCATCCTTCCAATCATACTGGGGGTAGATGCTAAAATTCTCCGTTTGGATGTCGTTTTCGGCGATGCCATTGGCTTTCAGCGAGTCTATCACCGCTGTCATCGTACTCGCGGCTTCTTCGCGTGCTTCCTCGACTGACTCTTTTTCGACAGATACGCCTAAATAGAGCGTTGCGATGTCCGGTTCACCTGTGACCGAGCCGCTTCCTGTGACGTGGATACTCCTGTTTACTGACGATGACAACAGTGGGGACACAATTTGTTGTTCACACCCGGTGAGAAGTATAACGAGCAGCGAACCAAAACCTAAAAACAAAAACTTGAATTTATTCATAGTAAATTTCCTTTGATGCAGTATCTCTGCCATGATTTCCATATCTGATAAGTCAACTACTCGGTTTCGACTGCTGGTGGCGGATTCTCTGCTTTGAGCGTTTCAGATTTTTTTAGGAGTCTATCCACATTCGATTTGAAAAGCCTGAAGACAGTCTCCTTATCGTTGCTTTTGACGTAAAGTTTCCCCTCTTCCTCTTTTCCGATGTAAAGCGTCGCCGTTGTGCCATCATTCAACACTGCGGATATAACAGATTGCGGCGTATCTAAACCGTATTCAGCAAGGTTGTCCTTTGCTTCAGCGAAATCGTCTGTGTCCAATTCGCTGAAAGTTGTAAGGAGCGTGTCAACTTCAGTCGCATTGACAGCCGAGGCTTCGGGCTTGAGCATCTGCCATGTCCCGTTCGCATCGAGACGCAGTTCGACTGTCTCTTCTGGTGAAGAGATATTCAGCTCGGTGACATTGCCCTTATTAAAATCGAAAATGGTGCGATCTTTCCAAGTGCGTGTGCCTTTGTTAAAAACGGATTGAAGGTTGCCTTGTGCCACATAGACATCGTTGGAATCGGCTGCGCGCACGTAACTGCTAAAGAAGCCGGGTGTTATTTTTCCGATGAACAGGTGTGCCAACAGTTTATCGTTTGCGTCCATCAGTTTCGCTTCAACACCGGTGCTGTCCACCTCGAATTCCGCCTGTTTTTCGGGGTTACTGGAGACGCGCTGCGTATTCTTGAATTCTCCCATTTTGGTCAGCAGTTCTGCGACACCTTCGCTATCCGCGGGGTAATTGTCCATTGACGTGACAACCCAGTTACTGTCCTGTTTAACAAGCGTTGCCGTTCCATCGGTTGCGATGATTTCTATTTTCGTAACCTCTTCTTTGTCGAAGTCTGGAAACAGTGGCATTGCTGTCTCAACCTTCTTTTCATACTCGCTTTTTCCAAAGGGATTCTCAAAGATTATGACGACGAGTAGTAAGAAAACAAAAACGCCGCCTAAAATAAGAAGTTGTTTTGTTTTCATTTTTCTGTTATTAGAATCTCCGTACAGATTGACTTTACGATTCAATCTGGTTTTGCTTAGATTTTTATGTTCTGAGACAATTAGCGTTTTCGATCCTGAGACGAGGGAACCAACGGGTATGCCGTTATGCTCGTTTTTAGTCCGAAGTCATGTTTCGGGTACTGAAGGCTTCTACCATCCTTTTGGCTCGACTTTTTAAGAAATACCGAACAAGCCCGAAGATAACGACGAGCAGTGGGATGCCTACGGTACATAGGTATTTAATAAAATTTTTCTCAATTTCTGAGACTTCACGGAACTCGCCACTACGCGTCTTTATTTGAAGGGGACGGTCTGTGATCGTCTGTGAGCGGATACCGATGAGTGCATCGCCTAATGTTAACCAGTCCACGGTATTTAAGAAAAAATTAACGCTGTTAGCATTCAACTGAATTAGCAATTGCGCCGTGCCTACGACAACGATTTGTGTCTGTGCACTTTCAGTTATAGTTGTTCGTTCCGCGGTATCCTGTGTTGGCACGGGTGTCTCGTTGTCCGCAACACTTGTGGTATCGTCGGTGGCTGCTGCTGGAATCTCTTTATCGGTATAGAAACTTTTGAATTGGCCTTCTAAGGCGACCGCAACAGGATAGGCTTGTGTTTCAGCATCAGGGATCGGGAAATCCGGTCTAAGATTATAGTACCCTTGGAGCGTTTGTCCAAATTCGCTTGTTTTTGCTAACACTGTTCCGGTAATGTTTTCTTTCCCTATGACTTCTAAGGAACTTGTCCAAGGCAGCGTCAACGCTTCCAGTTGATTCGTGATTGCGTGTTCTGTCGAGAAATTCGGTTTAATAATTTTTACAAAATACGGATACGGTTGAAAAATGGTCATAAATCCTTGTTGGAACCGAGCATTTTCGTGGAATCTGCGGTCAACAAGGAGATTATTGCCGAGTTTGGCACCGTAATGCTCCAGTAAATCGTTCAGTCCAGTGCTCAGCGGTGTCCCTTGCATTGTGCCGGGTTGCATTTGAATAGGATCGATTAAGAAGATGGCTTTACCACCGCGCATGATAAACTGATCGAGTTCATATTTCTCGCGTTCTGTCAAGGGCTGCTTTACGCCAGCGACAACGAGTGTTGTCACGGTAGCATCAACGGCTTTTCCGTCTTGTAGACTGACAGACGTAATGTTATATTGTCCTTGTCCATTTTTATCCAAAAGTTGACGGAACTGCTGATACTCTTGCGCGTTGATATCAAATTCGCCGTGTCCCGTCAAAAACCCGACTGTTTTTGCCTCTTTGGTGGTAACTTTAAGGATAGTCGAGGTGAGATCATACTCCAGATTAGCCGTTGAGCGCACTACCGGCAAGGTTTCCTCTTTACCGCTGTAGCCGATTGAGACCCCCATATAGACGTTTGCTATTTCCGCCTTATCTTGTTTGTAGACGTTAATTTGGACTTCAGGAATTCCCTTGAAACGGAGTTCCTGTTTCTGTGCGTCGTCGAAGTTTGCCGGGTTCACGAAATCGATCTGTAGGTTCTTTGAGAATGCCTTGTATTCGTCGAGTATATCCCTGACGTTACGCCGGATTTGCGCAACTTCAGCGGGGGCTGTAGAGAAGTAGGCGGTGATTGTAACAATATCGTCTAATGAATCGAGTACATTTCTCGTTGCTTTTGAGATCGTATAGCGTTTATCCTCGGTTAAGTCTGTACGAACAAAGCGGCGCGTGGACAGAAAATTAATGAGCGCGAGGATACCGAAGATTATGACTACGAAAGCGAGGGTGTTCCCACCAAATGCGATGCGTTTATTCTTCAAAACATTATACCTCCTTTCCTAACGCCATTTGCGGCTTTCAACTGCCAGTGTACTGAGATAAAGGAAGAACCCTATCACCGACAGATAGTAGATGATGTCGCGAGAGTCAAGTACGCCTCGGAGAATGCTACTATAATGTGCGCCGAGCCCAAGGTAGCTGAAAATCGGAAACAACCAGTTCGGTGTATTGAAAAGCACAAAGTCTTCACCAATGATGAGTAACACAAAACAGGTGCTAATTCCCAGTATGAAGGCGACAATCTGATTCTCGGTCAGCGTTGAAGCGAAGAGGCCTATTGCGAGATATGCCGCACCCATCAGCAGGAGTCCAATATATCCTGCGATGAGCGTGCCGCCGTCAGGGTCCCCAAGGTACGTGACTGAAAAGGTGAGAACGAGTGAGAGGAGTACGGTTACGGCAAGGAGCGCGAAACTTGCCAAGAATTTACCGACGACGACCTCGGAATCTCGGATAGGTAGGGTCATCAGGATTTCTACGGTGCCGATTTTCTTTTCTTCAGCCCAGAGTTTCATAGTGACCGCTGGGATGAAAAATAGAAATATCCACGGCATTAACCCGAAAAAACTGCGCATTTCAGCTTGATTTTGTATGAAGAAACCCCGGAAAAAGAGCCATGATGAGATACCGAGGAAAAAAGTAATGAAAATATACGCGATCGGTGAGTTGAAGTAACTTCTGAATTCCTTTTTGAAAATGGCTGTAATGTTCGTCATAATCTTTTGTAGCGGTTATCGGTTATCGGTTATCAGTTACCCGCTTGTGGCGGTAACGTTTTTGGTGACTGCCACAACACACCTCTTAACTGAAAACTGAAAGGTTTTTCACAGAAAAACCGTATTCTCACTGCGAAGCAGACTGATGACTGTTCTGCTATATTTATTCTTTGTCGTCTGTTAAATTAAGGAAGACATCTTCTAAATCTACTGATTCTTGACGGAGTTCTGTAAGACTCCACCCATTCTTCACAACAACGTGAAAAAGCGCCTCTGCGGCATCGCTATCTTGCGCAGCATTGATCTGGTAAGCGAGTATACCGTCAGTCGTTTCGACATGCGTCCACTGCGAGACGAATTCCAGTTCGTTAAGTTCCGCTTCAACGGCTTCTTGTGAACCTCGGATAGCGATATGAACAATATCTTCGCCCTTCGCCTGACTGGCGAGTTCGTCTGGTGAACCGTTAGCGACGATCTCCCCATTATTGATAATCAGGATTCGACTGCAGGTGGCGGAGACTTCAGACAAAATATGTGTGCTGAAAAGTACCAGTTTCTCTTGTCCGATGTCTCTAATCAAGTTGCGAATTTCGATAATCTGGCTTGGGTCTAACCCGGAAGTAGGTTCGTCTAAAATCAGGATAGGCGGGTCGTGGATGAGGCTCTGTGCCAATCCTAAACGTTGGCGGTAACCTTTTGAAAGTTCGCCGATGTCTTTTTGAATAACGTCCTCAAGTCCACAGATGTCAATTACCGCCCGGATCCGTTCTTTCCTGTCGCTTTTGGGGAGGTGTCGGACCTGGGTCATGAAATTAAGATATTCAATGACCCCCATATCGGTGTAAAGCGGTGCGCTTTCGGGAAGGTAACCAATCCGTTTTCGGACTTCAATTGATTCCTCGAATATATTATATCCTGCGACGGTAGCACTCCCCGCGTCTGCGGAGAGGTAACAGGTGAGGATACGCATTGTGGTCGTCTTTCCTGCACCATTGGGACCGAGGAAGCCCAATACTTCACCGGCGTGGGCATCAAACGAGACCTTGTTGACAGCAACCGTCGGACCATAAGATTTTGTGAGTTCTCTGACTTCAATCATATATCTAAAAAAGCAGCAGACGGTTGACGATGAGGGTCGCGTTCCGACGTGCCTTAAAAAAATAGGATAGATAGAACTTACGCATTTTTTCCATGATAACAACGTATGGCGCACTGCAGGCGGGGTTTCAAACCCCGCCTGCAAAGGGGTCTGCGTAAGTCCTAATAGATATTTGTTTAAAATGATAGCATAGAATTTGTCGAATGTCAAGGAAAAAATTGATATATAAGATCGCAATATAAGATTGCAGGAATCGGTCAGTTGAAACGCTAAATCCAACTATACACTGCCGACCTTAGCACAAGGCTCAGCAGGGGCCAGAAACATCCCATCAATGCCTCACCTAATACTAGACCGATGAAAAACGGCACGGTTTTCCGATATGCATTGATGCCGCCATGTTTTAAAATGAGCCACTTCGTTACCATCGCAAGGAGCAGCGGGAACCAGATCACGTCCGTTGTCCCTGGTGCAACGCCGATAACGTATCCTGCTGGATGCAGTGGACACCACACAAAACGCGAGCGCAGGAACATGATACCCAAGTTTGCTGCAAACGCTAAGCCTAACACCGATGTCGCGAGCCAATCCGTCGGTTTCGGGTTCACTAACCACGATGAAAGGAAGTTATATGTATCCGCGCCGCCAGCATGGATCTGTTCGGAACCCGCAGCCACGCCTTCTCTGTAAATCGCATACGGATAGAGAATCAGACTTGATAGGATACCGATGAGGCTTGCGATGACCAATACGCCGAACATCGTTCGGTTTCGGATACCGGTACGCTCGGCAAGTTTGAAGGCTTCCAACTGATCCGGCATAGGGTGTGTTCGGAAGGAGGCATAACTCGCGCCGCTGAGCCAGTTCAGGAGCGAAAGCATCGTTAGGTTGCCCGGTCGCAAACGCCGTGTCCCGAGTAGCGAGATCATCATGTATTGTGGCGTGAGATAGCCGATAGCGTGTATCGGCGGTCCGAGTTCCGCTCGCATCCGAGTTAATCCGACAACGATCATCAGGTAGATACCGATGAAAATTGCAAACGCCCAGAGCGACATCCCGCCACGGATACAGAAAACAGCGAGGAGTAAAAGGCAGACCCCAAGCGTTATCACCGCGCTCCGATGTGAAACTGCTTCAGTTTGTGATTCCCTACGATTTGGACGGACCACTTGTCTCAACACGGATGCGAAGTGGTTTCGCGCAAGCCAGCACGCAATCGCGAGCAGTGCCAACAACGCCCCGGCACCCTGTTCTCCCAAAAATGGGTAGCCCGGTAACGTAGCGATTCCCATTGTGCTGCCTATGAGCAGCTGCGCCTTCTTCATTAGATAGAAGAATGTACACGAAAATGCTAAATCCAACGGTAGAATGAACGAGAAACCGATCAGATATGGGTGGAACCGGAGGGGCATACTGCCCATGGCGTTCCACGGTTTCTGTGTAAAGTAGATATTCAGATTGTATTTTCGGACCGGGATCTCTGGGAGTACTGGGAAAAAGAACTGCAGCCCATTGAGTAGGTTGATACCCATGGCGATCCCGAAACCGATCCAGAGCAAACGATTCCTAAAGATGCGGCGGTTGGTGGTAATTTCTAACGGAATTTGGATGATCGGATATGCGAGTTTTTCGTTTTCGATCCACTGTTTGCGAAGGAGTGCTGTCAGACAGAGAAAGATGAGCATCAATAGGAAGATCACCGCGGACCAAGAGAGGATCGGAATGATCCAGTGCTGCACATAGCCTTCCGTAAAGAAGTTCACCTCGCCTTCGTAGAAGTCGGTAACTGTTTGGGGGTGTTTCACGACAAGCCATTCGGGGAGATGGTGAAAGAGGAGTGCCTCCCAATCGTTTTCGGGGGTAGCGAAGCGGAAGGCATACGGGATGAGACCCATCAGACGCGGGATACAGTCGTGTCCTGAAAACGCGCTCCCGACAGCGAGCATGCTGTAGACGACGAGCAGATCACGCGGCTGCAAGGCGACGCGTGGGAAAATACGCTGTACACCCATGTTCAACAGTGTTATCGCCAGAATGCCGAACATGACATTGACAGACATCGCGACCGTCGTCAGGTGCGCGGTGTGCCAAATCATCTCCACATAGGCGATCCAATAACTATTCGCGATAATGAGGATGGTGCCGAGCAGCACTGCGCGTTTCGCGATTGTCTGCGAGCCACCTGGGTCCGTAGTATGCATATCTTTGGAGAAAAACGGTACCGGTTAGTTTTTTGTTTTTTGATAACGACCTATAAAGATTGATGGCTCTGGCGTATATCTTGGTTAGGGAACTTGATTTGTAGAATAGACGCGGTGTTGTAGAGCGTATCTTGGAAGTCGGTTGAAGTTGGCGAAATTTTTCTTTACTATATTCCCTAAATATAGTATACTAAATAGAGACGCTTGTCAACATTTTCGTTCAAATTCACTGGATTCGGCAGATACCACCGACAATATTCTTCACTTGGTGCTGCCACGGTATTCTTTTGAAGCGGGAAAACACAATTTTACGGCTACAGAACCGATTGTCGTGTAAGCAATAGGCAAAAAATAAGCATAAATTTTGTTATTAATTTTTGATATGGAGATTTTGGAATGGAACTAACTTTTGAAAGAGATGCCCTTTTGGATGCCCTACAAGTACTGCAGGGTGTCGCGAGTGGACGGACGGCTTTACCTATTCTCTCTAACGTTCTCATCCGCGCGGAAGGGGACACAATTGAGTGTATGGCAACAGATCTCGAAGTCGGCATCAGAATGAAGGTCGAAGGCGCAGTTAAAGAGGAGGGGGCAATCACTGTTTCCGCCAAGAAATTGGGGGATATTGTTAAAGAGTTGCCCGTGGACAAACCGATAGACTTGGTGACGACAGCAAACGACCGCGTTGAGATTACGTGTGGTGATGGTGTTTACAAAATCATTGGGTTGCCTGATGAAGAGTTCCCGCAACTGCCTTCTATTGAGGGTGAAGCGATATCAATCGGTGGAGAGACGTTGCGGGAGGTCATCCAGAAAACGGAGTTTGCTGCCTCTACGGAGGAGGTTCGCTATTTTCTAAACGGTCTCTATTTTAACCTGCTTGAGGAGCAGACCGAAGTGGTTGCTACCGATGGCAAACGCCTCGCGCTCGCACACTGTGAACCGCTCAAGGCGCAGACGGAAGCCAGTGGGTTCATCGTTCCGCTTAAGGCGGTTCGAGAGATTGTGAGGACCTTCGCCGATGCGGGTGAAGTAGAAGTTTCGGTTTTTGAAAATCAGATTCTTTTCACCGATGGGGATGCGACCTTGACGACCCGACTCGTGGAGGGCGAGTATCCGAAATATAGGCAGATTATTCCTGAAGCACCTGAGGGTAAAACAGTCGTTTCAAGAGACCAGATTTTGAGTGCGGCGCGGCGCGTGGCACTGCTGTCAAACCCGAAGAACTATTCGATCTCTTTAGAGATTGACACGGAACAGGTTCAGGTTTCCGCAAGGACTCCCGAATTAGGTGAAGCGCATGAAACGGTGCCTGTGGAATCTGGTACGGGGAGTGTGAGAATCGGTTTTGATGCCCGTCTGTTGGTAGAGGCACTGTCCCATATTGAAACCGAGTCTTTATCCATTGAGTTTTCAGGTGAGTTGGACCCTGTTCTTATTAAACCGGTGGGCGATGCTGAATATATTTCGCTCATCATGCCGATGCGTCTGGAGGGACCTGCGGTGTAAGTGGTGTGCTTCTTAGCGTGCCCTATAGCGGACATGCCGTTGGTGCAAGAAAGAAACGTTCATTTGCTGGCGAGGTGTTTTTGCTGGGGGTATTTCTGCGGATTTCCCCTAAGAAACCTCGCCAGTTTTTGGTTACATTCCTCCCATTGTGCTATCGGAGGATACCCGACCAAAACCACGGTGGCAACGAACCTATCATGTGCCTGTCGACGCGTGTCAGTTCAGGTATATCTATCTGCTTGGTGCCCTTCGCGTCAATCTCAAACGAGACCTTCCCATTTTTCAAGCCTCTGCGGAGCGCGGACTCCGAGACAGGTATAAACTTGATGGAGGATCTCGGTGAGTGTGAGTTTCGACATGTTTCAGTTTCTTTCAGTTGAAATGTTTTGAAGGTGTCAACGATAGAAAGTGGCGGTGGGTTTCAGAATCCGCTCGGCAGATGTAGCGTTCTTTGCTGCCCGTTGGTGGAAAGCGTTACCTGCTTGCCTTGTATCGAGACAACTTCGGTCGATGCGTCGAGTGGCTCACCTAATGAAACGATATATGTTGTGTTTCCTGCGGTCGTTTGAATGATTGCCTGTGGCGGTGTGTTGGCATCACGCGAGAGTTTCGTGCCAATGAGACGATAGGGTTCGATCGGGCGGGGCGGTCTCCGGTATCCGAGCGGTCGGAAGATGTTGTTGTCTATTATCGTGCGTTTGAACGCTTTTGAAGACGCTGGGGTTTCAAAAACGGATGGAGAGACGGAGCGTGCGTAGGTACAGAAATGAGGGGAGTGTCTGTGAAAACACACCCCCTTTTTGATTTTGGTAGCCGATTGACCGTCAAACTGTCGGACGGACGCATTTTCAGCACCAGGGCGTTGTCAGCAGCTCCGCTGGCGAGGTTTGAAACCTTGCGATCCACCGCATTTGCGCCCGTCGCCTTAACTGGATTAGTTGGATGTATCCGAAACAGCTGCCTGCTTTCCTTCGCCTTTCGTGTTCAGCCCCCAAATACTTGCGGTCACATAAAGTTTACTCGGTTTATTCATGTTTGCGCGTGGATAGCGGTAGGGAACCGAGAAGTCACCATCAATCGGCATGCCGGGATTGCTCGTGGATCCCAATGCCTTCCACGGGTTTAGCTGCGTATACCCTATGTGGTAAAATGCATCGACACCGCGTTTGGTGGCTTCCACGCGCGCCTTGCCTTCAACAACAAGGCCGTGTCGTTGGGCAAGGCAACTCGCGCTAAAGGGTGGGTCGCTGTTGTTCTTTACTGGCAGTTCAGCTGATGCGAAAAAGGCGATGCTGAGAATCGCGAGGATAGAAAAAACACACAAGGTTCTCATAATTGGCTCCTTTCCTCTATAATCCGAGGAATGTATAGGGGTCGATCCCCCCATCTGGATACTCATAAATTGTCAGGTGCGGTGGGAAGATACCTTCATAAATATCGTCCTCATACGCGTTGATTGTCGCGCGTGTCCCTAACATCTCGGTGATATACAGCTTACCATCTGCGGCAGGGGTGTCAGCCCACTGAATATAAACGACATCATCTGTGGTAGGATAAATCCGTCCGTAATCTATGCGATAGACTGCGCCCTGTGTCCGAATCCCTTCATTCCAGAGTTTGATGCGGACGCGGGATAAGAGCTCATGCTCCGGTGTGATTCGCGTCAGACGCTCTAAGGACCAGACATCTTGATTCGGATAATCGCTCGGCACCGCGGGGAGCGGTCCAAAACCGTTTGGTGAGACCGGGGCATCTGCGTTGGATTTATCGACTTGCGCGTCAACATCCGCGGGCAGGGCTTCCGCAAAGAATTCGTCAAACAACAACGTTTCTATAGCGTCGCGCTCGCTGTCATCTATCGCCGCATCCGTCTCGTGAGACATTTCGAGGTCGGTGTCTTCAGGCGTAGTGATAAGCCCGTTGGGATTATCGGATCCGACAGTGGTAAGGCGTGCGGTGTTCTGATTTTCAGGGTGTTGCTGTATCGGATGTGTCTCTGCGAACTCTGATGCCGTGGTGTGGTAGACATGCCAACTATACAGCAGGCTGCCCCCGACACACAGCACAAAGAAAGCGAAACCGCCTTGGAACCATCTACTGGAAAGTAAATCACGGAACATATTATTCACCTTTGCCCTTTAACTAATTCATATTTGGTAGCACTATTAGTGTTCCTACGTGCTACAAGTTGAGTTCACGTTTATAGTAGCAAATATCATGCCAATGTGAGAAACCTGACTATTAGGGGATCCCACGATTTCTCCACTGTAAAGATTCTTTACAATTGTAAGTATTTTTTACGCTGGACTGTAAGGTTTCTTTACACTTGATACACTGAACGCGTGATTCTGGCTCGAATGCCGAGCCTTGTAATACCAAGTCTCCTTAGAAAGACGAGCGGACGTAATGCATCAGCAATCTTTCTGCTGTAGGCACACGGACATAAAAGTTCCTACTACATTTGCGTAAGTCTTATGCCTCACCATTATAGGTGTGTAACTTGGTGTCCAAGGTTACCCGGCTAATCCCCAAAACCGCCGCCGTTTTTGATTTATTCCCATTCTCTCGCGCCAAAGTCGTCAAGATGGCTGACTTCTCTATCTCTTTCAAGGTTGTACCCATCGGGAAGGGCAGCACGAGATATTCTGAGACGTTAGGATTGGCTACGGCTGTTGCATCCGCCAACGGCAATGCGTGGGTTTGAGGCATCCGCACATCTGACGGTAAGTGGGACGGTAAGATTTCACCCTCTTCCGCTAAAAGGACCGCGCGACCGATGACGCCTTCCAACTCCCGGATATTCCCAGGCCAGCTGTAGGCATCAAATAACGAGAGCACTTCTGGATTTATGTTCACTACCTTCTGATTGGAAGCGTTGTTTTCCTTTTTCAAAAAGTATTGCGCCAACGCAGGGATGTCTTCCCGCCGCTCCCGTAACGCTGGCAGCTGGATATGAAGGGGTTTTAATCGCTCATAAAGATCTCGGCGAAACCTGCCTGCTGCAACGGCTTCTGTAAGGTCGATATTCGTAGCTGCAAGGACGCGCACTTTCACCGGAATCTGTTTTGTCCCTCTCATCCGGCGAATCTCTTGTTCCTGAAGGACCCGCAACAACTTCGGTTGTAAGGGCTTCGGAAGTTCCCCGA